>JAXJQQ010000019.1:0-47398 GCA_036311065.1 Acutalibacteraceae bacterium
AATATAAAATTACACTGAATAACTGTAAATTCCGAAGGTAGAACAATTCAGTTTTATCTGCCAAAATGCGGCGGACGCCCCGGCCGACGCCAAAAAGGGCGCTTTGCTTACTTTGGCGCCCGAATGTGCCAAAGTCAGTGCCCGAGCGGCATGAGCGTACGGAGCTTACGGAAAAGCAATATTCAAAAGTTTAATTAAACATTGGGTAAAAAATACACGGAAAATAACCTTTAAGTTTTTATAATCCTAAATTCAAAAACTGCCTCTTTTACGGGGATAGTGTGAAATTAAGTGCAATATCACTAAAAATAGTTTGTCAAAGACGGGTAAAAATATCCCTTATTTTTTCTTCGGAACATTGAAAAATTCTTATTAATATAGTATAATAATCAATAATTATGGTTTAAAATGAGGAGGTGTGCCCTGTGACGGCTTATCTTGATAACAGTGCAACAACAAAAATGTGCTCCGAGGCAAGAGAGAAAATGCTTGAAGCTATTGATAATTTCTGGGGCAATCCCTCATCCCTTCACGAAAAGGGCATAGAAGCGGAGCAGCTTCTCATTTCGGCAAGAAGGAGCGCTGCAAAGGCTCTTTCCTGCGATGAAAAGGAGATTGTTTTCACCTCAGGCGGAACGGAAGGCAATAACCTTGCAGTTTTCGGTGCGGCATATGCTAACAGAAGACTCGGCAACCGTGTTATTACCTCAAGGGTGGAGCACCCCAGCGTAATGAACGCTTTTGACCGCCTTTCTCAGGAAGGCTTTGAGGTTATATACATAGGTACTGATTCATTGGGACATATTGATATGAATGCCCTTTCTGAGGCTGTTGACGAAAAAACCGTCCTTATAAGCATTATGGCGGTTAACAACGAGGTGGGCACAATTCAGCCCGTTGAAGAAATTTCAAAAATCGTTAAACGCAAGAATTCACCTGCTTTGATTCACGTTGATGCAGTTCAGGCATTCGGAAAAATCCCCCTTACCCCAAAAAAATGGGGCATTGACCTTATGACTGTAAGCTCACATAAAATTCACGGCCCTAAGGGCGTGGGTGCCCTTTTTATAAAGCAGGGCACAAAGCTTAAGCCGGTTGCCGTAGGCGGAGGTCAGGAAAAAAACATCCGCCCCGGTACGGAGCCGATGCCCGCAATTGCAGGCTTTTACGGTGCAGTTGAAGCTTTGAATGTTAAAAAAAGCCTTGCGGCTTTAACTGAGCTCAGGAATAATTTTGTGTCGGAGCTCAAAAATATTGAGGGAGTTAAAATCAACAGCCCCGAAAATGCTCTGCCCTATATTGTTAATATATCCCTTGAATGTCTTCGCTCGGAAACAGTGCTCAACTTCCTTTCAGATATGGGTATTTATATTTCATCGGGCTCAGCCTGTGCAAAGGGTCACAAAAGCTATGTGCTTACGGCTATGGGCCTTTCAGACAGAACAATTGATTCTTCAATAAGAGTGAGCCTTTCAAGGTTTACAACTAAAGAAGAGCTCAGCTATTTCATTGAAGGCATAAAAAAAGCAATGAAAGTTATTATGAAGAGGTAAAAAATGAAAGAAGTATTGCTTATTAAAAACGGTGAGCTTGCCCTTAAGGGACTCAACCGCAGTACATTTGAAGATATACTTGTAAAAAACATAAAGCGCAGACTTGCCGCAACTGTCGGTAAGTTCAGCTTCACAAAATCACAGTCCACAATTGTTGCTGAAGCAAAGGATGAGGATGTTGATTTTGAAAAGGCAGTTGAGGTGCTCAGCAAGGTTTTCGGCATTGCGGCGTTTTCAAGGGCTGCAGTATGCGAAAAGGATTTTGAAAGTATAAAGAATACAGCTCTTGAGTATCTCGGTGACGACCTGAGACAGGTTAAAACCTTTAAGGTAAATGCAAAAAGAAGTGATAAGCGTTTCCCTATGACCTCACCGGAAATTTGCCGTGAGGTAGGTGCTCACCTTCTTCGTAATATTCACACTCTCAGTGTGGATGTTCATAACCCTGATATTATCGTTACCGTTGAGGTGCGTGATAATAATGTGTTTATTCACGGCAATCAGATAAAGGGTGCAGGCGGTATGCCCGTCGGCTCAGCAGGCAGGGTAGCACTGCTTATTTCAGGCGGTATCGATTCTCCCGTTGCAGGCTGGATGATGGCAAAAAGAGGCTTACAGCTTGACGCTATCCATTTTGCCGCTCCTCCTTATACAAGCAAAAAGGCTGAAATGAAGGTTCACGACCTTGCTTCCATTGTTGCAAAGTACAGCGGAAGAATTAATTTTGCGGTTGTTAATTTTACCGAAATTCAGGAAACAATAAAAGAAAAGTGCCCCGAAGAGCTTTTCACAATCATTATGAGAAGACTTATGATGAAAATAGCAGTCCGTCTTGCTGAAAAGGATGGCTGCGGAGCACTTGTTACGGGTGAAAGCCTCGGTCAGGTTGCCTCTCAGACTCTTGGTGCAATTGCCTGCACGGATGCGGCGGTTGATATGCCTGTTTTCCGTCCTCTTATCGGTATGGATAAGGATGAAATCATTACCATATCAAGAAAGATCGGTGCCTTTGAAACCTCAATCCTTCCCTATGAGGATTGCTGTACCGTATTCACACCCAAGCACCCCAGAACAAGACCCACTATTGAGCTGATTGAAAAGGCTGAAGGTGCCTTTGATTTTTCTGAGATGATAGACAGAGCAGTGGAAACTGTCCGCTATATGTCTGTTGATTAATAGTTAGTTTACTGATTGTTATTACTTGGATTTAAAAATACACAATAATTTGTGTTATACTATAATGTAACCGAAAATATTATGCAGAGGTGAAAGGTATGAACTGTGAGCTTATAAGTGTTGGAACTGAGATTCTTCTTGGTGATATTCTCAACACAAATGTGCAGTACCTTTCAAAGGAGCTTGCATCTCTGGGCATCGGTGTTATGCACCACTCAACAGTGGGTGATAACAGCGAAAGACTCAGGGAAGCACTTGACCTTGCATTTTCACGCTGTGAGCTTGTTATTCTCACAGGCGGTCTCGGACCTACTCCCGACGACCTGACAAAAGAAACCTGTGCCGAATATTTCGGTCTGGGTCTTTATGAGGATGAGGATATTCTTCGCGATATCGAATCCTATTTCAATAACAAAAAGATATCTATGCCCGAATGTAACAAAAAGCAGGCATTGGTACCCGAAAACAGTATTATACTCAAAAACCGCAACGGAACAGCTCCCGGCTTTATAGCGGAAAACAAGGGCAGGATTATTGTTGTTCTTCCCGGTCCGCCCAAGGAAATGGAGCCGATGTTCCGCAAGGAGGTTAAGGAGTATCTTAAAAAATATACTGAAGGGGTAATTCTTTCCCATAATATCCGCACCTTCGGAGTCGGTGAAAGTGCAATGAGTGAAAGGGTTGAGCATCTGCTGAGCCTTTCAAATCCGACAGTAGCACCTTATGCCAAAAGCGGAGAAGCTCTTTTAAGGGTTACGGCAAAGGCTGAATCCGAAGAAGAAGCCGAAAAGCTTATGGAGCCTGTTATTGCTGAAATAAAGCAGCTTATAGGTGATTATATATACGGAATTGATGTTGATTCTGTTGAAAGAGCTACGGTTGATCTTCTTAAAGAAAAAAAGCTTACTGTTGCCCTGGCTGAATCCTGCACGGGCGGTCTTTGTGCTAAAAGACTGACGGATATAAGCGGTGCTTCCGAGGTGTTTCATTGCGGAGTGGTTTCCTATTCAAATGAAATAAAGCATAAGGTTTTAGGTGTTAAAAAGGAACACCTGGAAAAATACACAGCTGTAAGTCCCATTGTTGCCGCTGAAATGGCAATCGGTGCAAGAAAGCTCGGTGAAGCCGACTTCGGTGCGGCGGTTACGGGCTATGCAGGGCCGTTTTATGAAGGCTGTGAGGATCCCGTAGGGCTTATTTATATCGCAGTTACCGACGGTGAGCTTATATGGCTGAAAAAGCTTGTAACGGGTCACAACAAGGGTGAATCTGCCCGTGACTATAACAGAACAGTAAGTGCATCCAATGTTATAAATGAAATTCGCCTTCTCGGTAAGGCATACCCTGAAAAAAGGTCAGAGGGTATAAAAATCCATGAATTTTTCAATTCTTTCAGTGAGGAAAAAAGGTAATGAAAATTATTTATGAAGACGGTGAAAGCCGTAATGAAAATGAAAATATACCGGTAAGCAATGCGGAGTTTGAGGATATTTCAAGCGACAGCGTCCGTACCCCCGGCAACAAAAAGCCTGTAAGGCCTGTAAGAAGGCCGGCACCTACACTGAGAGATGTGGGTACAGATAAAAAAGAGACAGAGCCTGAAGCTCCGGCAGCTCCCGTAGTTCCTGTTTACGGTCAGCCTTATCCGGGTGCAGTTCCTCAGGGATATGTTCCTCAGGGTTATATGCAAGGTGCAGTACCACCTCAGCCTTATTACCCTCAGCAGTACCCTTACGGGGGCGTGCCTCAGCAAGGCTACATACCTAATCAGTATACACCCTATCCTCCCGTTCAGCAGCCCGTTTATCCTCAGCAGCCTTTGACACCGCCTGCAGAAGGAAATCCGGGAACAAGGGTTTTATATCAGAGTCCTGATTTTGACCGTCCTGAATCGGCAGAAAGACCGACGGTCGGTTATAATCAGCAGTTTTATGCTCCTCCCGTTATAAGAACGGGCATGGCTCACGAGGATTTGGACTACGGTGATGAAAGTGTTCCCGAATCCTTAAGAAAAGAAAAGGCAAAGCCTATAGTCCGTCCCTCAGCTTCACGCAGAAGGGAAAGCTTCGGAGAAAGCGATGTTGAAATGAGCGTTTTTGAGCTCAATGCTATGGGTCAGGCAAGCAGACCCACGGTAAAGGCTGTCCGCCAGCCCGGTCTGGAAAAGCAGGGCATCGGTGTTGAAGAGTTTGAGTCGGAAATCTCCGATATTGAAGCTTTAAGTCAGGATGAAGAGGCTTTTGAAGCAGAGGACGGAAAAAAGAAGCTCCCCTTAAGAGAAGTTATCCGCCGTATTGTTCTGGGTATTTCCCTTACCCTTATTGTTATAACCTCGGCAATGCTTATTAATCAGTGGAGGCTTTCTGAGGAAAACAAAAACCTTGAGGATGAAATTTCCGACCTTATTATTGAGGTTACCGAGCCTTCTACCACTAAAAAGCCCAAAAAGGATAAGGGCAACAAAACAACAAAGCCTGTGCAGACAACAGAGCCTCCCTTGACTCCTGCTCAGCAGTGGGAGCAGATTAAAGCTGAATTCCCAAATGTTATTTTCCCGGTTGATCTTCAGCTTAAATACGCAAGGCTTTATGCTACCAATCAGGATTTCGTCGGTTATCTTTCCGCTGAGGGAGTAAATCTCAGCCTGCCTATTGTTCAGACGGATAACGACGACGATTATATGAACAAAAATTTCTACGGCAAGAGTACAAAGTACGGCTGTCCCTTCGTGACACACCTTAACAATATCACGGAGCTTGATATGAACACCGTAATTTTCGGTCACCATATGAACAACGGTACGGTTTTCGGTGCCCTTGATGCTTATAAATCAATTGAAGGCTTCAAAAAAGCCCCGGTCATTACCTTCAACACCCTTAATAAGGATTATAAGTGGAAGGTTATTGCAGCCTTTGTAACAAATGCATATGAGAAGGACGATAACGGCTATATCTTCAGATATTATTTCACTTCTCTTTCAACTCAGGAAAGATATGGCGCATTCCTCAACGAGCTGAGTCAGCGTTCACTTTACGACACAGGCGTTGATGTTCTTCCCACAGATAAAATTCTCACGCTTTCAACCTGCTCACACGAGTTTACCGACGCCCGATTTGTGGTTGTTGCAAGGCTTGTAAGAAACGGCGAAACAGCCGAGGTTGATGTTTCACAAGCAGTAACCAATCCCAATCCCCGGTATCCTCAGGCTTACTATGATAAAAAAGGAAAAACCAATCCTTATAAAGATGCAAGCCGATGGGAAGTCGGGTAACAGTAATCTGATACAAAAATACGGAGGTAAAAATGATTAAACTTTTTACATTGAAAAACATTTCGGATTTTTCTTCCGATGCTGTTTATAAAATATGCCTCAGCCTTGAAGATTACGGTCTTACCGAAGACAGAATTGTTTCCTTTAACAGCTATGACGAACTTCTTGATGAGCTTGTTTTAGCTCTCGGAAAGGGTGAGCATATCCTTGTTGCAGCAGAAAACAGCGATTATAATTCTGTTAAAAGAGACCTTATCGGCAAGCTTATTCTTGAGGAATTCCTGAGCCCGGGAATTGAGGATGCCATAACTCTCAACGCAGGTGATGATGTTGCTGAAATTGATATGACAGGTCATACACTCGTGCCTTCGGGAAGTATGTTCCATCTCAGCGTTGACGGTCTTTACAGCGGCTTTACATCAGAGGCTCTTATGGGAAGACTTTCTTGTGTTCCCCTTGACTTTGAAAGAGTGGATGCAATTGTTGAATCTCTTAAGCAGGATGTTCTTCTTCCCTTGCAGCTGGCTGAAAACGGAGAAGCTGCACCAATAAAAATGCCGGACTATGACCTTGTTCCCGGTGTAGCTCAGATGGTAACTGCCCTTTCGGAAACAGGAAAGACAATTGCTCTTGCAACAGGTGAAGCCACTATGTGGGTTTATAACCTTTATGAAAAAATTGACGGCTTTAATGAGACTTTACGCTTTGTTGAGGTTATTGATGAGGATGAAGGTGAGGAATCCACGGCTGAAAGTGAATCCGTAAGAATTATCCGCCACGCAAGAGAAGCAATGCTCAATTCGGGCAGTGATTTCGGCGGTGCTATTTCAGAAATTTATTCAGTTGAAAATGAGTTCGGTCAGACGGTATATTTTGCTTATGCAGCTGTTGTTGATTCCGGCAACGCCAAGGCAAAGAAAATCAACACAATGAATCCCGACGACCTTTCCGCTATTCTTCCTCATGCCGTAACAGTTCTTTCCGAGCTTGTAAGAAGCAAGACGGAAAGCCTTCAGGCAAGAATCGGTGCAGAGGATGAGGCTTCTCAGAGTGCAGCAGAAGAAAAGCCGCAGAAAATGAACAAGAATATGCTTATTTTTGCAATTGTTGTTATGGCAATTGCAATCATCAGCCCCATTATTCTTGCTGTCAGCCTTTTTGGCGGTGATGATCCTACAACTCAGCCCTCTACCTTACCGCCTGTAAGCTATAATCCCACGGTTAATGCAAACGTATCTGTTACTGATCCCACAACAACACAGAATAATCCCTTTGTTACAACTGCAAATCAGGGCATTATCAGTAATGCGGGTGCAACAGAGCCTTCAGCTTCAGATGTAAGTGCTGTAACAACACTTCCTTCCGTTTCCTCCACAAAGGGTATTTTCACCTTCAACGTTTTCGGGTACGGCCACGGTGTAGGTATGAGCCAGGAGGGTGCCGACTACCTTGCAAAGCAGGGTTGGCAGTGGGCAGAAATTCTTGCACATTACTATTATAATGAAAACACATCAATCGTAACCGGTGACAGCTATCCCAAAACCATTTCCTATGCAGGAAGCAGCTATGAAACAAGGGAATTTCTTGCTTCCGCTCTTGAAGCTGAAATGGGTACGGGAATGCATACGGAAGCTCTTAAGGCTCAGGTTGTTGCAATTTACACCTTTGCCAAGTATTACAGCTTCAAGCTTTCTGCTGATGCATGTGCAATTCTCGGCAGCGGAAGAACACCTGCTGAGTCTACCTATGCAGTGGTTGACGAGATGATGAAAATTGCTCCCTATATTTCCTACGGCGGCTCCTGTGCAATGACTCCCTTCCACGCTATGAGTGCAGGTATGACCACCGCATACTATAATGTATGGGGCAAGGAATACAGTGCAGACCTTCCTTACCTCAGAGGTGCAAGAAGAAGCTACGGTGACTACCTTGAAAACGATTATGCAACAACATATTCAATTTCAAGCGAGGACCTTAAGGCTCTTGTTAAGGCTAACGCTCAGATTGACCTTACGGGTGATCCCGCAACCTGGCTTACAATTCTCTCACACGACAGTGCAATTGATGCTAATGTAGGTTATGTTTCATCAATTAATGTCGGCGGTAAGATTATGACGGGTAACGATTTCAGAAGCAAGGTTATGGAAGGCAGAATCCGTTCTCATTGCTTTATTCTTACTTATACACCCGAAGCAAACTGATGTGATATATCATCAGATAAATAACCGTATATAAATTGTATACCTTGACAACATCGGGTTATTAAGGTATACTTTTTCCGGTAAATAAATTTATACTTATTATATAAAGGAGTTTTTATCATGGCATTAGTAACAACAAAGAAAATGTTTGAAGATGCATACAAGGGCGGCTACGCTGTTGGTGCATTCAACGTAAACAACATGGAAATCATCCAGGGTATCACAAGAGCTGCTAAAAAGCACAACTCACCCGTTATTCTTCAGGTTTCCGCAGGTGCAAGAAAGTACGCTTCACACGGCTACCTTGTTGCAATGGTTAAGGCTGCTGCAGAAGAAACAGGCCTTCCCATCGCTCTTCACCTTGACCACGGCCCCGATTTCGAAACATGTAAGGCTTGCATCGACGGCGGCTTTACATCAGTTATGATCGACGGCTCACACCTTCCCTATGAAGAAAACGTTGCACTTACAAAGCAGGTTGTTGACTATGCTCATGCACACGGCTGTGTTGTTGAAGGCGAACTCGGTCAGCTTGCAGGTATTGAAGATGACGTTAACGTAAGCGATGAGGATGCATCCTTCACTGATCCCGATCAGGTATACGATTTCGTAACAAGAACAGGTGTTGACTCACTTGCAATTGCTATCGGTACAAGCCACGGCGCATATAAGTTCAAGCCCGGTCAGAAGCCCCAGCTCCGTTTCGATATCCTTAAGGCTGTTGAAGAAAAGCTTCCCGGCTTCCCCATCGTTCTTCACGGTGCTTCATCCGTTAACCAGGACGACGTTAAGACAATCAACGCTTACGGCGGTGAAATGCCCGACGCTATCGGTATCCCCGAAGAAATGCTTCGTGAAGCTGCATCAATGGCAGTTTGCAAAATCAATGTTGACTCAGATATCCGTATCGCTATGACTGCTGCTATCCGTAAGCACTACAGCGAAAATCCCAAGCACTTCGACCCCAGACAGTACCTCACTCCCGCAAGAGATGCAATCGAAGGCGTTGTTTCTCATAAGATTGAAACTGTTCTCGGTTGTGCTGATAAGGCATAATTGAACAAAGATATAAAAGGAGCTGTTTTACAGCTCCTTTTTCATTGCACTTTTTTTACTTTTTAGTAATTGACATAGGATTTGGGTGTATGGTATATTAAAATGAAACAATTCTGAAAAGGAGAAAAGCTATGTTCTATGAGCAGGATTGGGTAATGAAGCAGATAAGACTTCTTGTCCGTTTTGTTGCAAGGGCTGTTTTTAAAAAGGATACAGCCGAATATAAAGAGCTTATTGAAGAAAGCCTTGCGGGAACGGATTTACTGCACAAGGAGCTTCTTTCTTTTCTTTCAGAGGGCAGAATATGTGAGGCGGAAAACTTCCTTTTCCAAAACCTTGATAAAAGCTTTCAGAGCCACCTTGCACTGAGTCTTGACTTTTATGAAAGGCTTAACCTTCTTTCTGACGAAGAGCTTGAAAAGGGTAATTTTTCAAGAGAAGAGATAAAGGACGGCCTAAATAATGTTCTTGAGCTTTTCGGACTTGATTTTGTAAGGGATATGTTTTCATAAATCCGGTAATAATTAACTTAGAAGGGTAGTTTATAAAAATGAAGATTTCAAATGATATAATCTATGTCGGTATAAACGACGAAAAAATTGACCTTTTTGAGGGTCAGTACAAGGTTGAAAAAGGAATGGCATATAACTCCTATGTTATCCTTGACGAAAAAATTGCTGTTATGGACACGGTTGAAGCCTCATTTTGTGATCAGTGGCTTAATAATATTGAAAAGGCACTCGGTGGCAGAAAGCCCGATTATCTTGTGGTTCAGCATATGGAGCCTGACCACAGTGCAAACATTAAAAATTTCCTCACCGCTTACCCGGAGGCGGTTGTTGTTGGTAATGCAAAAACCTTTAAAATGATTGAGCTTTATTTCGGTGAAGGCTATGAAAACAGGAGAATGGCTGTCTCGGACGGCGATACTCTCAGCCTTGGAAATCATATTCTTACCTTTGTTTTTGCGCCTATGGTACACTGGCCTGAGGTTATGATGACCTATGACAGTGCTGATAAGGTGCTCTTTTCCGCTGACGGCTTCGGTAAATTCGGTGTTACCTATGCCGATGAAGAATGGGCTGACGAAGCCAGAAGATATTATATCGGTATTGTCGGAAAATACGGTGCTCAGGTGCAGGCAGTTCTGAAAAAAGCAGCCGCACTTGAAATAAGTGCAATATGTCCTCTTCACGGCCCCGTAATTTCTGAAAACTTAGGCTATTACCTTGATTTATATGATAAATGGTCATCCTATACTCCCGAAGAAGAGGGCGTTGTAATTGCTTATAATTCAATTTACGGCAACACAAAAAAAGCTGCACTGTATCTTCGTGACAAGCTTTCTGCAGCTTTACCGGTAAAGATGTTTGACCTTTCAAGGGATGATAAGGCAGAGGCTATAGCTCAGGCGTTCAGATTCAGCAAGCTTGTTCTTGCCGGAACTACCTATAACAACAGCCTTTTCCCCTGCATGAAGGAGTTTATTGACGGACTTACGGAAAGAAACTATCAGAACAGAACCGTTGCCTTTATTGAAAACGGCTCATGGGCACCGACCAGTGCCAAGAATATGAAGCTTTTATTTGAAAAGTCAAAAAATATAACCTTCTGTGAAACTACTGTTACGGTGAAGGCCGCTCTCAGTGATGAAAGCAGGGATCAGCTTGATGCTCTGGTGAATGAACTTATATAAATTACTTAAGGAGAGGTAAAATTATGAACGATATGGATAAAGCACTTTTTAAAATCGGTTACGGACTTTATGTTGTGACCTGCAACGACGGTAACAAGGATAACGGACTTATCGTAAATTCTGTTATGCAGCTTACAGGCACACCTAAAACTGTTGCAGTTGCAATCAACAAGCAGAATTATTCCCATAATATTATCAAGGAAACCAAAAAGCTTAATGTAAACATACTCAATACTGATGCACCCTTCTCTGTTTTTCAGAACTTCGACTTTCAGAGCGGCAGAAATGCTGATAAGTTTAAGGGTGTGAAATCAGGCAGAGCTCAGAACGGTCTGCAGGTGCTTTTTGAAAACATTAACTCATTCCTTTGCCTTGAGGTGCAGCAGTATGTTGATATGGGCACTCACGGACTTTTCATCTGTGATGTTACTGACGGCGGTGTGCTCAACGATAAGGAAACAATGACCTATAACTACTATCAGCAGAATGTTAAGCCCAAGCCCCAGACACAAAAAAAGAAGGGCTATGTGTGCAAAATCTGCGGTTATGTTTATGAGGGTGAGGAATTGCCTGAGGATTTTGTGTGTCCTTTGTGTAAGCACCCTGCGAGTGATTTTGAAGAAATCAAGTAATAATTCACAATTCTCAATTCACAATTCTCAATTAAATTAAAAAATACAGATAGTACAAATAATTGATAAAAACATCCGACCAAGACACACAGTCTTCAAGTCGGATGTTATTTTATATAAATATTAAATTCTTCTTATTTTGCGGAATAACAGTGAAATATTAAAAAAACTTATCCCACAATTGCGAATTGAGAATTGCGAATTGAGAATCGTATTATTTGTTTTCAAATATTTCGTTGTATCTTACAATGGATTCTTCAATTATGCGTCTTGCTTCTTCGGGACCCTTCGCTTCGTCAATAACCGTGCTTTTGTTTTCAAGCATTTTATAAACGGAGAAGAAGTGAATCATTTCATCAAAAATATGCTTTGGAAGCTGATTGATGTCGGTATAACCGTTATAGGTGGGGTCGCCTGAATGGATGGCAATTATTTTATCATCGGGGTCGTTATTATCAAGCATTGAAATAACACCGATGGGATAGCATTCAACAAGTGCCATGGGCTCAATCTCCTGTGAGCAGAGCACAAGAACATCCAGGGGGTCGTTGTCAAGGGCGTAGGTGCGTGGGATAAAGCCATAGTTTGCGGGATAATGGGTTGAGGTGTGCAGAACACGGTCAAGGCGGAGAAGACCCGTCTGCTTGTCAAGCTCATATTTCATTTTGCTGCCCTTGCTGATTTCGATTACTGAGTCGAAGCGTTCAACACCGATTCTCTGAGGATTAATATCGTGCCATATGTTCATTTGTGTGCCTCCTTTGTGATTTCTGATAATATATTAACACAAGAAAAGGGATTTATCAACAACTAAAAAGTTTTTTTGAAAAAGTATTGACAATTGTACCGTATTATGATAATATACTTGGGCAACAAAAAAGCAATGCGCTGTTAGCTCAGCTGGATAGAGTGTCTGGCTACGGACCAGAAGGTCAGGGGTTCGAATCCCTTACAGCGCGCCATAAGAAAACGAGGTTCTACGAGAGTAGGACCCTTTTCTTTTATTTGAAAACATTAAAGGGATTCGAACAAGGAAGGAGAAATCCGCAGGATTTCGGAAGAAAAAGCTCCGGGGGAGCTTTTTCGCTGACGGGGCAACGAGCGGAGCGAGGCGATAGCACGGCAGTGCGGGACAAAATCCCTTACAGCGCGCCATAAGAAAACGAGGTTCTACGAGAGTAGGACCCTTTTCTTTTTATTTTTCATTTTTTTTATAAAAAACTCTTGACATTTACCTTAGGGAAATGTATATGATAAACCCATAAAGGGGGCAAAAATATGAAAATCAAAGAGGTTAAAACAAAAACAAACCTTACAGACAAAGCAATCAGATTATATGTAGAAAACGGTCTTGTTACTCCATTTTGCAGTGAATCGTATAACGGAAGAAAAAGCATTGAGTTTTCAGAAGAGGACGTAACTGATCTATGCAATATAGCTGTTCTGAGAAAGGCGGGCTTTTCTATAAGTGAGATAAAGCTTTTAAAAAACGGTGATGAAGACAGCCGAAAGGTATTAGAGGAATTTATGGAAAAAACCTCGTTGAGAATAAAAAATGATACAGCCGTAATGGAAAAGCTGGAAGCTGTGGCAGGAAGTGAAGCGATAACAATACAAGCCATATGTGACAGCCTTAACGGTGTAGCACAGGAAAAGGAAATGCCCGAAAGTGACCTGAAACTGACTTCAGGTGAAAAATTTGAAAAATACTTCTTCACCATAGTAGCTGTGGCAGAACTTATTTTTTTGTTTTTAGCTATTGCTTATACTGCACTTATCTGCAAATTGAATTTTGATTATCTCTATCCTGCAATAAAGGATTTTAATATTCTTTTCATAGCAAAGCTGTTTATTGCTCTGTTTATAGCTGTAAATAGCATCAGTGTGCTGTTTTACTACCACAGAAAGACGCTGTTTGCTCAAAGAAAAAAACAGCTGAAAAAACACACAGGCCTTTTTGTCGTTTCATTACCGTTGTTATTTGTCTTTGGTTATTTGACTGTTTTATCTGTTTTTTCGCCTGATGTCTGTTCCAAAACCACATCACCTAAGAATTATCTTGTAATTGATGAATATGCATCCGGAGAAAACATCACTTCTTTCTTTCCGTATGAAATACATGATTATGCAACCTACGATATTCGCATTCCCGATTTATTGCTCGACTTCCCCGATTTATATCCCGACAGCACAAAATATTATTACAAATATTTTCGTGATGGATTTGGCGGTAATATTTTTACGGAAATAAGTGCAGAATGGAAGCTCATTGATAAATATAAAAAATATGAGGATTATTACGGATATTACGAAGAATACAAAGAAAAATATCTCAATATGAAATTTGCACGACCTGTTACCGTAAAAACCAAGGGTGATTGGCAATGCGTTTATTATGATGATTTTTCTGAAGAAAACTGGGGGAGCAGATACCTTTATAGAATTTTTGCCTATAATGACAAAACAGAAACTCTGCGTTTTATTTATGCTGAACGCGGAATCAGGGACCCTATTGATTCTGCTGAAAAAATTCTTCCGCATTATTTAAAGCTTGATTGGTAAAACAAAAGCTTTCAGCCACACAGGCTGAAAGCTTTAATATTATTTACATATCTGTTTTGCATTAACTTGACAAAACAGCTGCAGAAGTTTATATTTGTTGGTATAAACATACTGCGAGGTGACACCATGATATTCCGTGTACCGTCCTATTATAATAGATTTAAGTGCACCGCCGATAAATGCACAGACAACTGCTGTATCGGGTGGGAAATTGAAATTGACGAAGCAACAAAAGAATATTACGAAAGTGTGGGCGGTGATTTCGGTGAAAGGCTTAAAGAGAACATCTCCGCTGATAACACCTTTATACTCAAAAACGAACGCTGTCCTTTTCTTAATAAAAATAACCTTTGCGATATTATTATAAGCTGCGGTGAAAATCATCTTTGTCAGATTTGCCGTGACCATCCCAGATATTTTGAATGGTACGGCAATATCAAGGAAGGTGGTATCGGCCTTTCCTGCGAGGAAGGTGCAAGGCTTATTCTTTCCGACTGTGAGAACTGCTTTTGCGAAGGTGAAATTGATGAAGAAAATGAAGAGGTTGACGGTGAACTTTTTTCTCTTCTTTATTCAGCCCGAGAGGAGATTTTCTCTGTTTTGGGCTCCGATACGCCCCTTGCCGATAAGCTTTCATATATTCTTGACTTTGCAGAAAAGCTGCAGTTTACAATTGATAATCCACATCTGACTGAGATTAACATAACAAAGCAGTCAGCAAAAGGGGACCTCAGTGGGATAATATCCTTTTACTCTGACTTTGAGCCTATTGATGATTTATGGGTCAAGGAGCTTTCAGAAATTAAGAAAACAAAAGCCGTTAAAGTAACGCTTACTCCCAAGGCGGAAAAATATATGCTTAATATCTGCCGTTATTTTATCTGGCGATATTTTATGAAGGGCGTTTTCAGTGAAGAAATCCTTTCAAAGGTAAAGCTTGCCGTTGTATCGGCTGTTTTTATCTTTTTAATGTGCGGAGGCAGTGAGGATATTGCTGTATGGACAGAAAAAAGTAAGCTGTATTCCAAGCAAATGGAATACAGCGATGAAAACAGAGAACTGTTTTATGATTACTCTTATGAAAAATCCTGCCTTGAAACAGAAGCTGTTGCGGACATCTGCTCTTACTTATTCTGATGCCCGTCAATCATCTGCATCAGAATTTCTGCTGCGTCTTCAACGGCTTTGAGGCAAGGCCTGTTTTTATAATACTCTGCCGTTCTTTCATCGGGGACGGCATTTTTGTTTTTTTCCATACCTTTAAGCATATCACGGCAGATAATGCTTCCGTGTATTTGGGAAAACTTTTCTGAAAATTCCCTTACAAGCTCATAGTTCTGTGTTTTGCTTTTACTGTCACCGCCGTCAGTGGGGGCAACAATGCAGCCTAAAACCATTGCGGCAGCAGATACTGCACCGCACACCTCACGCTGTCTGCCGACGCCTCCGCCAAGACCTGCACTTATTGTTTTTGCAGTTTCTTCATCAATCCCGAAGCGGTGGCAGAAGGCTGTGAACACGGACTGTGAGCAGTTGTAGCCTTCAATAAATAACTGAGCTGCTTTTTCTTTTTCTGTCATATTAATTCCTCCATATCAGTCAATAACGCTGTTAAGCCAAACGCCTTTTTTCATAAAGGTGTAGCCAAGTACACATTTTATCAAATCGGCAGAAAGTACAATTGCGTAAAGCGGAACAATAGGCACCTGAGTAAACCGGCTGAGGGTAAAAGCTACAGGTACGGATATCAGCCACACAAAGCCGCTGTCAAAAAGGAAGGTGACCACTGTTTTACCTCCTGAACGCAGGGTGAAATAGCAGGCGTTTGTGAAAGCGTGAACAGGCATAAACAGTGATGCCACAAGTATCAGTGCAGAAGCAAGAGAGCGTACCGTGTCCTCGGTTTTATATATCTGTGGGAATACATCGGAGAAAAGAGCCATAATGGCGGCGATAACAAATACAACCGCAACGGCAAAGAAAAGAAGCCTTGTGCTTGCTTTTTTTGCCTCCTGCTTGTTTCCTGCACCGAGCATCTGGCTGAGGATGATTCCTATTGCACTGCCGAAGGCAATAAAAGAAACGTTGAAAACATTGCTGATTGTTGAAACAATATTTGCGGCGGCAACAACCTCAAGTCCCCTGACACTGTAGCACTGAACAAGGAATGCCATACCGCCCGACCACAGTGCCTCATTAATAAGAAGCGGCAGAGATACAAGAGTGATTTTTTTCACCTGCTGCTTTGTTATTGAGGTATGTGTAAAAAGCTTTCTGATGTAAGGATATTTCTTTTTGTGGCTGTGTGACCATATGAAAAGAATGGTAAATTCAACATAGCGTGAAATAACCGTTGCAATTGCGGCACCTTCAATACCCATCTTGGGTGCACCAAAGTGACCGAAAATCAGAATATAGTTGAGTATCAGGTTAACAAAAACTGCTGTTACGGTTGCCACCATAGGCACCACTCTGTCGGTTGTTTCCCTGAGCGTGCTTGCATAGGCCTGAGAAAGTGCAAAGGGCAGGGTGCCCAAGAGCATTATTTTAAGGTAGCTTTTTCCGTATTCCATAACAGCCGCAATATCGGCAGGTGCGGAATCCTCCTGAATATAGGCGGAAATCAGAAGGTCGCCGAGAATAATAAAAACTGCAATTCCCACCGCTGTGAGGAGTGCTGAGGTAACAAGCTTATACTGCAGTGTGCTTTTGACTCCGTCTTCATCTTTTTTTCCGAAAAACTGTGCGGTGAAAATTCCGGCGCCGCTCATAGCACCAAAAATACACAGATTAAAAACAAAAATAAGCTGATTTACAATTGAAACGCCGGTCATTTCAATCGTGCCCACCTGACCGACCATAATGTTGTCAAGCATACTTACAAAGTTTGTAATGCCGTTCTGAATCATAATCGGAATAGCAACAACCAGCATCCGCTTATAGTAGGGTATACCTGATTTTATGTAATTTATCATTGCCCTTTCCTTTCGCTTTACAAAAAACCTCTCTGCAGAGAATTGACCTGAGAGAGGTTGGTTTTTTATTGGAACTTATTGATTTTGGACTGAAAACTTAGTGTGAGCCGAGGAATTCGCCGATTTTCTCAGCAAGAGCAATAATCTTATCAATGATGCTCTGGAATGCTCTGAGGATTGTGCCCATAACTCCGCCTACTTCACGCACCTCATCTTCTGCACCTGCAAGATCGCCGAGATTTTCAGAAACGAATTTGTCAATTTCTTCTTCAAGGCTTGATGTGGGAGGCATTGTTGTGGGAATGTAGGTGAGGGGATGCTGAGTTGTTTCTGATGCACTGACGGAAGCTGTTGTGTCGGTAGCGGCACCTGAAACTGATGAGCCGATCATAAGAGCGGCAAGCATAAGGGCTATCATGGGAATTAAAAATTTATTACGGATTTTCATTTTATTACGTCTCCTTTTCAATTACTGAATTCATTATAACAAAAATTTCCTTTCAATGCAATATCCTGAGAAAAAAATATGCCGTACGCATAAAAGTATGGTACGGCTATAAAAGGCGGCGAGTGCCGAAGCAGAACCGGCTTTTCAAGGGCAAAAGCTTTGCCACCGATAAACTTCACCGCAAAAGCGTAAAATCGCTCTCAGAATCAGTATATGCAGTTTTAAGGCAATTGACATAATGGTATATTATGGTTTATACTAATGGCAGTGAAATTAAAGAGCATTTATTGCTGAAAGGAAGATATATTATGATTAAAACCGTAGGCTGCATTTTTGCAGATTCAATGGAATACGGACCTTTTCTTTCACGTGCAAAGGAAATGGGCGGAAAGGAAAGCATAAGAAGAGGTAATGAAAGCGTTGAAATCACTCTTGACGAAAACGGAAGAAGTCTCCGCGTTATAGGTGTCAAGTGCGGAATAGGCAAGGTTAATGCCGCTTCAGCCACAGCTTTCCTTATTGCTGATGACGGAGTTGACTTTATTCTCAATGCAGGTCTTTCCGGTGCTGTTCACGGCCTTAAAAGGGAGGATATGATTGCCGCCACCACCTATATTGAATGTGACTTTGACCTTACTGCCATAGGTTATGCACCGGGAGTAAAGGCGGACGGACAGAAATATCTTTATGAAGCCGATAAAGACCTTCTTGACCTGGCTATGCAGAGTAAGGGTATAATCGCCGCTAAGGTAGGTACGGGAGATATTTTTCTTGCCGACCCCGTTAAAAAGGAATTTTTCAGGAACACCTTCGGTATAGAAAGCTTTGATATGGAAACTGCCGCAATTGCAGGTGTATGCGATAAGCTGGGTGTGCCTATGCTCTCCCTTCGTAAAATCAGTGATGATGCTGACGGAGATGCTTATGAAACTTACCGTGAAATGAATGAAAGGCAGGAGGCTTGCCTTACAGATCTGCTTTTCAACATCCTGAAAAGGTATCTTAAGGCAGATTCATTGTGGAAATAATTAAATAACAAAAGTTTTTTTCAGCCGTAAGCAGCAGCTTGCGGCTTTTATTTTTCGTTAAAGGAAAGAAGAAAAATTTTCTTTAGCTCTTGAAAAATCAGGAAAGTGATAGTATAATAAAAAATGGAATATTAACATAGCGGAAGTATGCCCTTTTTTACTGACTTTATTGAAAAGGGCACTTACTCAGGAAAAGGGGATTACCATTTTGAAAGCAGATTTACATTGCCACACCAAACTTTCAGACGGCACAATGGGTATTGATGATATCATTATCCTTGCTAAAAACAGCGGAGTTACAACCCTTGCAATCACTGACCATGATTGCCTTGCAGGCGTTGTAAGAGCTGAGCTTATCGGACAGAGATACGGCGTTACCGTTATCCCTGCTGTTGAGTTTTCAGCAACGGACTACAAGAGAAACTCAAAGGTCCATATTCTCTGCTACCTTCCCGATAAACCGGAAAGGCTTGAAGGCCTTTGCAAAAGCAACTCTCTTTTAAGAAAAAGGGCAGGTCAGATGATGGTGCTCAAGGTGGCAAAAAAATTCCCTGTAACTCCGGAATTTATCACAAAATGCTGTCAGGGTTCAACCAATATCTATAAGCAGCACATTATGCAGGCTCTTATGGAGTGCGGTTACACAACCACCATTTTCGGTGACCTTTTCAAAATGCTTTTCTCAAAGGAATCCAGAATCAATGTGCTTATGGAGTCCAAATACCCTGATCCTGTTGAAATAATCAAAGCAATTCACGAGGCAGGCGGTATTGCCGTACTTGCACACCCCGGATTTTACGATAACTTTGAGCTGTTTGAGGAGCTTATTCCCGAAGGACTTGACGGTGTTGAGGTATGGCATCCTGAAAACACACCTGAACAGCAGGAGCAGCTTATAAAAATTGCTAAAAAGCATGGCCTTGTTATGACAGGCGGCAGTGACTTCCACGGCGGCTTCAATGCTTATCCCATAAGACTCGGAGATTACGGCCCTGATGAGGAGCATCTCGGTCAGCTTTTATCCTATAAGGCTAAAAAACGCAGAAAACAGAAGAAGCTTGAGGCAGCTGCTGCAGCAGAGGCCTGAGGCTTTAAGAACGGAGAATAATATGAGCGAAAACGATGTAAAGATTTATCACAGTAAAAGTGAGCTTAATAAATGCGGCAACGACCTTACCTCGGCCTTTGACGATGTTATTGTGCACCGCACAAACGGTAACATTGATAAGGCAAGAGCCTTAGGTCAGATTCTTGCAACAATTACCCCCTCAGGCAACGGAGACGGAATTATAGTTGACCTTAAGGACCATCTTGCACCAAAATATTTTTCACCTGATATTCTTTATCAGATAAAGGTGCTTCTTGTTTTTGCCTGCGAAACCTTACTGCAGATTGAAATTCCCGTTTCAGTTGTTTCAACTACTGCAATTGCCGCAATGTATGATAAAATCAGGGAGCTTTCTCCCGGCTTTTACAGCAACATCTCAAACGGTGCCGCCTTTACCTTCTATTACCTTGCGATTCAGAAGGGCGGAGACCTTTCACAGAATATCGGTGATGCATTTGCAATGCTTTGCTCTGTAAAAAATAAAGAAGGCTTTGTGGACGCAGGCAAAACTGTATGGAACCTTGCTGTTGATATTATTGAAAAGGAAATTGAAAAGGCAGATTTCAAGGTTATTATGACCGAGTGATATAATAAAAAAATAATAAAACCCGGAAAGGTCCGGGAAAACCACGGACTGACTGAGATAAGGTCAGTCCGTTAAATTTTAGCATTTTAATTTCAGCGGAGGAAATATTATGAAAATTGAAGACATTAAAAACATTCTTGAAGCAGAAGTAATCTGCTGTGCCGATATGCTCCAGCGTGAGGTAAAAACAGCTTGCGGAAGCGATATGATGAGCGATGTGCTTGCTTTTGTAAAAGAGCAGGCGGCTCTTCTTACTGGCCTTGTTAACCCTCAGGTTGTAAGAACGGCAGAAATGATGGATATGCACTGCATAATTTTTGTAAGGGGTAAAAGACCGACCCTTGATATGATAGAAATGGCAGAGGACAGAGATATGGTTATGCTCTGCACCGAGCTTGAAATGTTCACCGCCTGCGGTAAGCTTTACGGTGGAGGACTGAAGGGAGGCAGCGGAAAATAATGGACAGTATTAAGCTTAATTATATTGTTCCCGGTGACGATTTCACACGGGCAGGTGCCGCTTCAAGTGATGTTAAACGAACACTTAAGGAGCTGGGAATATCACCTTCTGTTATCCGCAACGTTTCAATCGCTATGTACGAGGGTGAAATCAATATGGTCATCCACGCCGGCGGAGGGAATATTGACGTTGAAATTACTGAAGCTGAAATCATTATGACCCTTGCAGACCAGGGCCCCGGTATTGAAAACCTTGACCTTGCCATGAAGGAAGGCTATTCAACAGCCCCCGATAATATCCGTTCTCTCGGTTTCGGAGCAGGTATGGGTCTTCCAAACATAAAAAAATACACCGACGAATTCAGAATTGATACCAAGGTCGGTGAAGGAACTACATTGCACTTAAAGGTATATATACAATAATCAGTTTGCTGAGTAGAAATAAAGGAGAAAGCTATGGCTGTATTATTCCATTCGGTGCGTCTTGATGCCGAAAAATGTCAGGGCTGTACCAACTGCATCAAGCGTTGCCCCACCCAGGCTATAAGAGTAAGAAATAAAAAGGCCTACATAATTTCAGACCGCTGTATTGACTGCGGTGAATGTATAAGAGTCTGCCCACACCATGCAAAATATGCAATCAGTGAGCACTTCAATGAGCTTGTAAAATATAAATACAGGGTCGCTTTGCCCGCACCTGCCCTTTATGGCCAGTTCAACAATCTTGAAAATGTTGACTATGTGCTTACGGCACTTAAAAAGATGGGCTTTGACGATGTTGTTGAGGTTTCAAAGGGAGCTGAAATCATCAGTGCCGCAACAAGGGTTATGATGGAAAGCGGAGAGCTGCAAAAGCCCGTTATTTCTTCAGCCTGCCCTGCTGTTTTAAGGCTTATAAGAACACGCTTCCCGAACCTTATAAAAAATCTGCTTCCCATGTGTGCACCCGTTGACCTTGCGGCTAAAATTGCAAGAAAAAAAGCAAAGGAAACAACCGGATATAAAGATGAAGAGATAGGTGTATTTTTTATCACTCCGTGCCCTGCAAAAAGAACTGCGATTCAGAATCCTCTTTGCCATGAAAATGACGGCACAAACGGTGCATTTGCCATTAAGGATATCTATCCGGTGCTTGTGCAGACAATGGACAAGCTTCAGCCTGAAGAAATAGAAGCACTTAACGAATCGGGTATTATAGGCGTAAGCTGGGCAAGCAGCGGCGGTGAATCGGCAGGCCTTTTAAAGGAAAGATATCTCGCTGCTGACGGCATTGAAAATGTTATAAATGTTCTTGAAGAGCTTGAGGACGAAAAGCTCAATGACCTTGATTTTATTGAGCTCAACTGCTGTACGGGTGGCTGTGTAGGCGGTGTGCTTACGGTAGAAAATCCTTATGTTGCAAAGGCAAGGCTGCAGCGACTTCGCAAATTTATGCCTGTTTCCTGCAACTCAATGAGTGAGAACTTCAACTGGGAGGAAATCGGCTGGACTAAAGAGCTGACACCCTCACCTGCAATGAAGCTTGCAGATAATGTTATAAAGGCTATGAGAATGATGACGAAGCTTCGTGAAATTGAAGCATCCCTTCCGGGTCTTGACTGCGGAATCTGCGGTGCCCCATCGTGCAGAGCCCTTGCAGAGGATATAGTAAGGGGATATGCCGAGGAGGCTGACTGTGTGCTTCACAATATTCAGGTAGGTGGCGGCAAGGGTGAGGAATGGCTTCCTGCACCCTTCAGAAGCAAGGTTATGGGAGAAGAGGAAAAAACAGATGAAGGTTAATGAACTTGAAAGCAAACTGAACCTGAAATTACTCACCAAGGGTGATATGGATGCTCAGTGCACGGGCTGTTACAGCGGTGATCTGCTTTCCTGGGTTATGTCAAAGGCTCAGGCAGGTGATATATGGCTTACGGTTATGGGCAACATAAATTCTGTTGCCGTGAGCGTGCTTTGCGACTGTGCCTGCATTATCCTTACGGAAAATGCTGCCCTTGATGATGATGCAAGGCTTAAAGCGGAAATTCAGGGTGTTACAATATTCTCATCTGAAAAGAACGCCTACGAGCTGAGCGTTGAAATAGGAAAGCTGATATGAAGCTTTATTACGATTTACACCTTCATTCCTGCCTTTCACCTTGCGGTGACGATGAGATGACACCCTATAATCTTGTGAATCTTGCAAAATTATTCGGTTATGACATTATAGCTCTTACGGACCATAACTCATGCCTTAACTGCGAAAGTGCAGTTAAGGTCGGCAAAGAGGTTGGCATTACCGTTGTTCCCGGTATGGAAATATGTACCTCGGAGGAAATTCACTGCATCTGCCTTTTTCCTGATACGGAAAAAGCAATGAGCTTCAGCAATTTTGTAAAAAGTAAAATGCCCCCCGTAAAAAACAAGGAGCATATTTTCGGCAATCAGCTTATTATGGATTCAAGGGATAATGTTCTTGGAAAAGAAGATATTCTTCTTACAATGGCGGCGGATATAAGTATTGAATATCTGCCTGATATTGTTGCGCAATATGAAGGGGTCTGCTTCCCTGCTCATATTGACAGAAGCTCTTACAGCATAATTTCATCCCTTGGTGACTTTGGTACTCACCTTAAGGTGAACAGCTTTGAGCTTACTCCCGAAGCGGATGAAAAACACTTTATACAAAAATATAAGGGCACAAAAAATAAAATTATACTCAGAAGCTCTGACGCTCATTATCTTCAGAATATGCGTGAGCCGGAATTTACTGTTGAATTACCTGAAAATTCTGCAAGGGCACTGATAAACCGACTTAAGGAGAAAAATTATGCTTGATTTTCTTGATAAAATTGAAATTATACCCGAGGTCAATTATAATTACCTTATGAAAACTCAGGTTGAGCCATATCTTGAAAAAAGGGGTAAGCAAGGCTTTTTTACATCCTTTGACGGTAAGGCACTTCACTACGAGGCTTATGATAAGCTTCTTTCAAGGGGAAACATAATTATTCTCCACGGCTTTACTGAGTCAGCGGAAAAATTCCGTGAAATTGCTTATTATTTCAGAAAAGTCGGATACAGTGTTTTTGTGCCCGACCTTCGCGGCCATGGCAAGTCGTACCGCACCTCACAAACAGAAGAAAAGGTTGAGATTGATTCATTTGACACTTACAGTAAAGATCTTGACGCTTTTATTGAAAATGTGGTAAAGCAGACAGATGCGAACAGAGAAATTTACATTTATTCTCATTCTCTCGGCAGCACCGTTGCACTTTTATATATGCTCGACCATCCGTATACGGTAAAAAGGACGGTTTTATCATCGCCGATGATTTGCGGAAATATGGGCATGCCCACCTTTATTGCGGGAACTGTGGCAAAGCTTATCTGCCTTTTCGGTGGCGAAAAAGTGCCTGCACCGGGCAGATGTGTTTTTAAAAAAGACCTTACCCCTGAAGAAAGTGATGCGCAGAGCAAGGCAAGATTTGAATATTATCACGAAAAGAGAAAAAATGAGCCTGTTTACCGTACAAGCGGACCCTCCTTCGGATGGGTAAAGGCTTCCCTTGAGGCAAGGGACAGACTCTTAGATAAAGCCGCAGTGGATATGCTGAAAACACAGCTTCTTATCTTCAAGCCTGAAACGGACAAGCAATTGCTGGGTGAATATACGGATAAGTTTGCGGAGCTTGCAGATACAAAAATCAAAAATGTTAAAAACTCAAGGCACGAGATATTTATGAGCGGCAACGACACCATGGAGTGGTATATTGCTGAAGTGCTGGAGTTTTTCAGGGAAAGATAAATATATACAAAAATCCGAACGCTTCACCAATAAGGTAAGGGTTCGGATTTGTTCTGTATGGTCGAGGCGACAGGGTGCGGGTGTCCGGTGGACACCTATGTGCAAAGCACAGAAGCACCGACCGAGGCGGCAGCCGAGACCTCGAACCTGCGGCATCATCGGCTTCGCCGCCTCTTGCGGTTCCCAAAATTTCTTTGTGCCTTGGAGCGGCACAGAAATTTTGACCGCTGCGCCATTTCGCCCTCCCTTCCTCGTCCACTGGACGCGGTCGGGCTCAATGCCCAAAGCAAGCGCTTGCTTTGCTCGCAGAATAAAAAAACAGCAACCTTTCGGTTACTGCTTTTCTTGGTCGAGGCGACAGGATTCGAACCTGCGGCATCTTGCTCCCAAAGCAAGCGCGCTACCAAACTGCGCCACGCCTCGATATTATTAACTTTTTAAATTCTTAAGGCAAGTGCTATGCTTACTGCTTTGCTCGCCCTCTTGCGGTTCCCAAAATTTTGTTGTGCCTTGGGACGGCGCCAAAATTTTGACCGCTGCGCCACGCCTCGGTTTATATCAAGTGTATATTAACAATGCTTGAACAGTATACACTAAAGGAGTTTTTTTGTCAAGAAGATGTTTTCTTATGTGCGGTAATTTGATTTAATTTCCTATCAGGAAATTTAGTTATTGCAAACAGTGATATATTATTATACATAAATTACAAATTATAAGGAAGGTAAAAATATGAAGATTTTAATTGTCAACGGAAGTCCTAAGGGTAAGTACAGCATTACCTTGCAGACCTGTAAATATCTTGAGCTGCTTCATCCTGAGCACGAATTCAAGGTAATTAATGCAGGTCAGCAGATAAAAAAGCTTCAGAGAGATTTTTCTCAGGCTGAAGAAATGCTTCGTGAGGCAGAGCTCATTATATTCTCTTATCCTATTTATACTTTTATCGCACCCTCACAGCTTCATTATTTCATCAGCCTTATGAAGCAGTGCGATATCGACTGGTCAGAAAAATTTGCAACACAGATAACAACCTCAAAGCATTTTTATGATATTACTGCTCATAATTATGTTGAGGATAACTGCCACGATATGGGCCTTAAGGTTATCAAGGGTCTTTCCTCTGATATGGATGACCTTACAACAGAAAAAGGTCAGGCAGATGCAGAAGAATTTTTCAAGCTTGTTATCTGGTCCTGTGAAAACAATTACTTTGAGCCTTGTGTTGCTCCCTACAAGGCCAAAAAGCCTGTAAAGGTAACTCCCGCAGAGTCAATTGCCGCAAAGGCTGGCGGTGAGGTTGTAATTGTGACTGACTGTGAAAGCGATAACACTCAGCTTAAAAATATGATTGCACGCTTCAGAGCGGCTCTTCCCATATCCTCAAAGGTGGTAAACATCGGCGAATATCCGATTAAGGGCGGCTGTCTTGGCTGCTTCAAGTGTGCCGTATCCGGTAAATGTGTTTACAAGGACGGCTTTGACGATTTTCTTCGTAATGAGATTCAGTCAGGCTCTGCAATTGTTTATGCTTTCACAATCAAGGACCATTCAATGGGCCCCCGTTTCAAGATGTATGATGACAGACAGTTCTGCAACGGTCACCGTACTGTTACCATGGGTATGCCCATAGGCTACATTGTAAGCGGTGAATACAGCAAGGAAGCCAATCTCCGTGTTATCATTGAAGGCAGAAGTGAGGTGGGCGGCAACTTCCTTTGCGGTGTTGCTACGGATGAAATTAATCCGGATTCTGAAATTGACCGCCTTGCAAAAACTCTTGCTTATGCAGTTCAGCATAAATACACAAGACCTGCCAATTTCTACGGTGTGGGCGGTATGAAAATTTTCCGTGACCTTATTTATATTATGCAGGGTCTTATGAAGGCTGACCATAAGTTCTATAAGGCTCACGGTCAGTATGACTTCCCCCAGAAGCAGAGACCCAGAATGCTTGCTATGTACCTTGTAGGAAGTCTTATGCTTCTTCCGAGCGGTAAAATGCCTGCAAACGCAATGAATGAGGGTATGCTTATGCCTTACAGAGCCGCAATCAAAAAAGCGGAAAAAATTGCTGAGGAAAGAAAAAATAAATAATAAATTTTTTAACGGGTAATAATTTAACATACACTTAACAGATTGTTACCAAGTATGTATAATTTATACTGTATAAAAATATGGCGTCTTAAAGACAAAAAATAAACTTCAAATCAGGAGGACAAACGAAATGAAAAAAATAACAGCACTTGTACTTGCTGCACTTATGCTTTTCGCTTTTGCAGCTTGCGGCGGTAACAACGCTACAGAAGGTAACGCAGCTCCCGCAGCTTACGAAGGAGAGCTTTCAGCTCTTTGCACTAAGATGTACGAAACAAACCCCGTTGAGCTTATGGTTATGACAGAGGGCGCTCCCGTTGACCTTGCTGACGCTGATGCTCTCAGCTACTACATCGGTACATCAAACACTGCAGACTTCAAGGAAGTTATCTTCTCAGAAACAATGATGGGCTCACAGGCTTACTCACTTGTTCTTGCAAGAGTTGCAGACGGTGCAGATGTTGAAGCTATCAAGAAGGGTATCTTTGACAATGTTGACACAAGAAAGTGGATCTGTGTTGAAGCTAACCAGGTTCGCGTTGCTTCTGCTGCTGATATCGTAATGCTTGTTATGGTTGACTCACAGTTCGGTGAAACAATCGCTGACGGTATGGTTGACGCACTCAAGACAAACGTTGGTGAGCTTACAGGCGAAACTCTTACAAGAGGCTGATAAATTATGGTATTTTCGTCCCTGCCTTTTTTATATGCTTTTCTGCCTTTGGTTTTAGCGGTATATTTTATCGCACCGAAGAAGCTGAAAAACACTGTGCTTCTCGTCTTTTCCTTTGCCTTTTATTGGTGGGGTGAGCCGAAGTACGCGGTTCTGATGCTTGTCACCATAACCTTTTGCTATTTTACGGGACGTGTTATCGAAAAAATCCGTGAAACCCGATGGGCAAAGCCTTTGCTGATTATTTCAGTGGCGGTGCCCCTTGGGTTTCTTGCCATTTTTAAATATACGGATTTTCTTATCGGTACCGTCAACGGTGTGTTCGGCTCGGATATTCCTTTTTTAAAGCTGGCACTTCCCATCGGCATAAGCTTTTACACCTTCCAGGCATTGAGCTATGTTGTTGATGTTTACAGAAAGGATACACCGGCTCAGAAAAACTGGATTAACCTTGCGGCGTATATTGTGCTGTTCCCTCAGCTTATTGCAGGACCGATTGTAAGATATACCACCGTAGCCGAAGACCTTACAGGGCGTAACCACAGCCTTGAAAAAGCGGCAAAGGGTATGAGACGTTTTGTGTTTGGCCTTGGTAAAAAGGTGCTTATAGCCAATGTTTTGGGCTCACTTGTAACGGCTTACCGAGGCTCTGCTGAGCCCTCAGTGGTTTTCAGCTGGGTATATGCCATAGCTTATTCACTGCAGATTTATTTTGATTTTTCTGCTTACAGCGATATGGCAATCGGTATGGGTGATATCTTAGGCTTCAGATTTCTTGAAAATTTCAACTATCCCTATATTTCAAAAAGCATAACCGAATTCTGGCGCAGATGGCATATGTCTCTCGGCTCCTGGTTCAGGGATTATGTATATATCCCCCTTGGAGGCAACAGAACAACAATTTTCCGTCATATTATAAATATCCTTATTGTGTGGGCACTTACGGGTATCTGGCACGGTGCAGGCTGGACCTTTATGAGCTGGGGTCTTTACTTCGGTGTTCTGCTTATCCTTGAAAAATATATCTTCGGCAAGGCACTTAAAAAAGCACCCGCCTTCGTTCAGCACTTTTATGTTGTTTTTGCCGTTGTCATTTCCTTTGTTCTGTTTAATGCTACCACCTTTACCGAGGCGTGGTCGGATATTAAAAATATGTTCGGCTTCGGTGGCCTGCCGTTTATAACGGCGGACACCCTTTACAATATAAGGTCATACCTTGTTGTGCTTATTGTTGCATTTTTTGCAGCAACTCCCGTATTCAGGAAAATCGGTGAAAGAATTGAAGAAAAGAAATTTATGGCTGTGGTTGAGCCCGTGCTTGTAGCGGCAGTGCTTATAATGTGCACCGCATATCTTGTTGACGGCTCCTTCAACCCCTTCCTTTATTTCAGATTTTAGGAGGTGCCGAGGATGAAAAAAGTGAAATATATTGCCCTTGTGCTTACGTTCTGCTTTATTATCGGAGGTATTTCAATCTGGGGTATAGCCTTAAATGATGGCGATGTTTCCGCATGGGAAAGAAGAAAATTACAGCAGTTTCCTGAGTTAAATTCTTCAACCTTGCAAAGCGGAGAGTTTATGAGAGACTTTGAAACCTATCTTTCCGATCAGTTCCCGATGCGCGATATGTTCCGCAGACTCAAGGCAAGAATACACTTTGACCTTCTGAATCAGAAGGATAATTCGGGTATTTACATCGCTGAGGGGCATGCAAGTAAAATTGATGCAAAGCTGAATGAGAAGCTGGTTGATTCCTTCGGTGATAAGCTTACAAGTCTATATGAAAAGTATATAGAAGGTGCTGACTGTAGAGTCTATTACTGTATTATCCCCGATAAAAACTATTTTCTCGCCGAAAAGAACGGGTATCCTGCCCTTGATTATGATGAGCTTTTTTCAGCCGTTGATAAAAAGCTCGGATATATGACAAAAATTGAAATTGCCGACCTTCTCAGTGCATCCGATTATTACACAACGGATACCCACTGGAAGCAGGAAAAAATTCTCCCCGTAGCGGAAAGAATCCGCGGTGCAATGGGTATGAAAAATGAAGCTTTATATGAGGAAATGAAGGTTGATGTTCCGTTCAACGGTGTTTATTACGGTCAGTCTGCATTGCCGCTTCCAGCCGATGAAATTAAATATCTCACTAATGAGGAAATTGAAAAGTGCACCGTTTACAACGCTGAAACAGGTAAAACAACAAAGGTTTACGATATGGAAAAGCTTAATTCCATGGATCTTTACGATGTTTTCCTTTCAGGTGCTGCACCTATTCTGGAGATTACAAATCCCACCGTTGAATACGGCGTCGTAAGAGAGCTTATTGTTTTCCGTGATTCCTTCGGTAGTAGTCTTACTCCCTTGCTCCTTTCGGGCTACAGCAAGGTGACACTGATTGATACGAGATATATAAATCCTGATTTGATAGGAGAGTATAAAAACGCCGACGGTCAGAGTATCAGATTTGATAATCGGGATGTGCTTTTCATTTATTCAACAATGCTTGTTAATGCAAGTAATGCACTTAAATAAAAATAATCCCGCAGATTTAATCTGCGGGATTATTTTTAAATGCAGAATGCAAAATGCAAAGTGCAGAATGAAGGGGGAGGAACTGCTTCCCCAAAAAATATACGACTAAAAATGTAAGCAGTAAAGGTTTAGCCACCGTTTTGGGCAGAGCTGTTATACCGATATAAAACTGCACAGAGCAAAAAACAATCCCGTAGATTTCTCTACGGGATTTGATTTTTGTTTAATTCTTAGAAGCCGAATACTTCTGCGAAGTACTGGAAGAGCATATTGATTCTTTCAAAAATTGATTCAATAAAGTTCCAGAATGACTGATAACCTGTTGTATCCTTTTCTGTATAGGAAGCTTTGTAAGTTACAGTTTTTGCTGTTTCGCCTTCAGCGAGCTGAGGAGCAACGGGGATTGTTGACTTATGAAGAAGGTTACCGTTTTCGTCAAGCCAGCCTGCAAAGGTGTAGTCAGTTGTGTCTGTATCAGGTCTTTCGGGGCTTTCAGGAACATATTCGTTGATCTCAGCACCGGGCATAACATTTATTGTCTTAAGCACCTTGCCGTCATGATCAACAAAATTAACTGTAATGGGGGGCTCTGCTGCGAATGCCATAACTCCAACCATGGAGAAAATAACAAGAACAGAAAGAAGAACTGATAATGCTTTTTTCATAGGATTTTCCTCCGATTCAAAATTGATTTTTAGTCTGAATAGACTTTTACAAGGTCAATTATAAATGAAACAATCAGCTTTGTCAATATTTTACTGTATTTTTTGCTTCAGTGACTCTTAAAAAGTCATATTATCTGTTTTTCAGCTGAGTAAAAATAATGTGGCCGATTGCCCTTGAACCCTTTGTGATATACTTTCCGAGATTGCCTGATATACCCGTCATAATGGGGCTTTTAAGCTTCTTTTCGTTTATGCCGTCAGCCTTGCCCTTCTGAACGGTAACATTATCCTTAGTAAAGGGGAGAATATCGGAGCCTTCCGGAGCTGAAATAACAGCACCGTCAGCAAATGCACAGATTTCTGTTCTTTCTTCTTCGCTCAGTCCGTTTTTGCCTAAAGGATAAATAGCTGTTATAGCCGTTTCACTGCTGCCGTTATATGAGGGTGCAATGGATTTGCCCTGAGGAGTAACGAGGGTGTAAACATCAAGAATCTGCCCTTTTGCTCTGCTGAAATGGTGCCTTTGCTTGCCGTAATAGGTACCTAAGGGATTCATTCTTACGGTTTTATCCTCTTCAAGCCTCATGGGGCAGTGTGCCATTGATGAAAGCACCTGCCTTGCGTTTGCTATGATAATGCCGCCCTTATCATCGTAAAGGCCCACAAAACCGCCTGTAAGCTGATGATTGAAGGAATCAAGCTTATTGTTTTTACTGTCACATTCAGGGAAGCTCTGAGTTCTGAAGGATGAAACATCATCCATAAAATTACGCTTGATTACAGAAATATCACCGTCAAGCTCAGGTGTAATCTGTAAGGGAACAACCTGAGACCATTTCATATCACTGAATCTGCCCAGAGCCGAGTTTTCTGTTGAAATTGAAGTGGTTTCTGCAGTGTACGGGTAGGAAACGGTGGTTCTGAGGAAAATTGCTTCGGAAAAATCTGTTTTGAAAAAGTCGTAGGTGAATTTGCCGCCGCTGATTTCATCGGGCAGATGAATTTCGCCCTTTATTCTCACACCTTCACCGTTGCCTGCAAGGCTGAGAGAGGCTACGGCTTTACAGTTAAAGCTGTAATCCTTGTTGTCGTAGGTGATAAAAGACCTCAGAAATTCATCGCTGCCTATTTTTCTGCCGTCGCAGATAGCGTAAAGGATTTTACCTGATGGGGTGAACATAAGAGAAAGTCGGTCTGTTTTAAGAAGATTTTTAAACGGGGCAGCTTCTTTTTCTTCGCCGAAGCTGATGTTAACAGTGTAGCTTTTTTGCACCTTGCCGAATTTCATCATCAGAAAAACGGAAGAATTATCATCTGCTGTGGGAACTGCCGTGTATGAAATAAGGCCCTTGGCAGAAACGGTGAGAGATGAAATATTTTTTGGCACTTTTTCAAGCTGAAGCTGAACACACTGAAAATCTGTGCCCGTGGTGTTGTAAAGTGTCAGCTTTTCTGTTTTGGGCATAGCCTTCATTTCGTCTTGGATAACAGCCTCTTTAAGTGCGAGGGCAGTTTTTTCTCTTTCAATATTCAGCACGGGCGTTGCAAGACCGAAGTGAGTTGTTGAAAGCAGAAGGACTCTGTTTCTGAATGAGGGGGAGTCCATATCTTTTTTGCTTGTTACCTTTGCCATTGCTCTTGCTCTTTCAAGTCCTGTCCAGATCTGACGGTTAAAGGGCTTTTCAGACCAGGAGGCATAGCCCGTAAAGTTGCCGTCAGCAGTGTCATGGGTAAAGTCAATTTCATAAAGGGCCTTGTGGTTTTTAAGGTAGCCCGCAGGTGTGTCAAAAACAATATAGGGAAGGTCGGCAATTTCTTCAATAAGGCCGTGAATACCGTCTGTGTTGGCAACCTTGCCTGTGAATTTTCCGAGTTCAATTGTTTCCCAGAACATAGCGTCGGCATCCATATTGATGAAAAGGAAAAGGTCGTTATTGATAAGGCCTTTTTCCTGCTTTTTTCTCAGGCTCTTAACCCAGGCTCTGAGAGTACCCGCATCGCAGATATCCGAGTTATTATATGTGGGGATAATTGTCATGCTCTCATTTTTGTATGTATAGGTGAGAGGGTTAAAGGCGTATTCGTCAGAAAGTCTCGGTATAATTGTTCTGAATGCATCAAAGGGAACGCAGCTGTAATAAAGGCAAAGAGCCTTTATACCAAGCTTATTATATAAGCTTACCTGAGAGGGGGTGAACATAACCTCCTGAGGGCGTACTATCTTTTCGCACTTGCCGAAGATGTCAATAAGACCGCTGCCGCTTTCGTTTGTAAGGGCAAGATTTATGCTTTCGCAGAACTCGTCTTCGGTCATAGCGGATAAAGCTCCGTTGTTATAGCCCATTATAATATTTTCGTCGCCGTATTTGTCCACACGCTCCTTCATCTTTTCAATTATGTCAGGAGCGTATTCGGGAAGAATCTTCTGAAGAGAGAAAAAGTTTTCCGTATCCCAGGTGCCCTTTACGGGTACATCCTTTTTATTGAAGTCAGTGAGAATATCAAGAATTTTTCTTATGATTCTGATATCTGAGCCGAAGCCTAAATTATCGTTGCTGTCGCCACGGTATGAGTGATAGCAGTTAACGTGAAAGCCGTAGGCAACGTGGATTTTATTCTCTTTCATAATAATACCGCCTTTTTGTTGTACTTGTTATATTGTAGCATTAAAATTGGTGTGTGTAAACACAAATATTTTTCACTTTTATGGTGACAAAGTATAAAGTTTATGATATACTACTATATTGAATAAATATTTAAAAAGGAGTTTATCCTATGAGCAACATCAACGAAACCTTCAAAGGTATACTTTCCTCACTTTCTGAGGAGCTTACAAAGTACGGCTTTGAGGAATATACAAACGAAAACACTGCTGACAGTGTAGTATTCTATCAGGGTGAAAAGGGCACACTTAAATTTGAATATGCCAACGGCATTCTCGGCCTTTATGCAGGTGACGATGCAGAGAATGCAACAAAGCGTCTTTCTGCTTCTCTTCTTTCAGAGGATGCAGATGCAAAGGATGTAAAATATGTTGTAGCCGAAATGAGCGAAACCCTTCAGTCAAAGTTCGGCACAAAGAATCCTGCTGTTTATAAAAAGGCTCAGCAGAAAACACCTCAGACCGTTTCAAAGAACGCTGTAAAGCACGGCTCATTCTATGATGCAAACACCCTTGCAAGTAAGCTTTGCCTTGTTTTTCCCGACCTTCGTCCTATGTATAAGGAAAACCTTGAAAAGTACGGCGAATTCTTCGGTGAGGAGTTCTTCTCTGAATACGGCACAAAGGCTGTTATTGATGCTATTAAGCAGAACAATCCTCAGACAATGAAAAAGCTTTTCCAGACCCTTAATGAAATTTATGAGGACGGAACAACTGCTGTTCAGGGCCTTATTGCAGTAACAATCCTGGGTGAGCTCAATAACGATACAATTCTTCTTGCGCGCTGTGTTGATTATATGAGCGAAACAATGGCACCTCCCGTAATTGAGGTTAACCGTTACCTTGCTTCAGGTTCAGGCAAAAAGGCAAAGAAAAAGCTTCTTGATCCTCCCGCATATAAGCCTAAGAAGGAAAAGAAGCCCGGTCTGTTTGCTCAGGCAATGGCACAAAGCGGCGGCGGAATGCCCCCGATGTAAATCATAGGCTGTCCTAACTTAAATAAAAAGGAGCGGTAAATATGCTCAATAAAATACTTGCTGCCTTCTGGCAGAATACAAAAAAGCAGGACGATAAAAGAATAGCTACCCTGACTCCTCCCGAAGGTGTTTTTGAATCCAACGACCACGAATACCTTCCCGACGGACATATCTACCACAAGCTGGATGTATACTACCCTGAGGGCACAACGGAAAAGCTCCCCGTGATTGTTGATATTCACGGCGGCGGCTTTATGTACGGCGATAAGGAGCTCAATAAGATTTATAATCTTACCCTTGCCAAAAGAGGATATGTTGTTTTCAATATGAGCTACCGCCTTTATCCTGAGGTTACAATGAAGGAGCAGCTTCAGGATATTATGGAATGTCTTAAGTGGATAAGCGAAAACCTTGATGCTTTCCCCTGCGACAAGGATAATATTTATGTTACCGGTGACTCAGCAGGCGGCATGCTTTCCTTTATGACTGCTATGCTCACTGAAAGTGCAGACCTGAGAAGCATTTATGAAACAGCAAATGCACCCATCCGTTTCAATGCAGTGGGTCTTACCTGCCCCGTTCTCTTTATGGACGACGGCTCATTTTCAAGCCATTACACAAAAATTATGCTCGGCAAGGATTACAAAAATCAGCGTTGGGGCAAATTTGTAAATATGGATGAAGTAATTACAATGGGCACTCTGCCCCCGACCTTCCTTCTCACCGCCTCAGGTGATGCCCTTACAAGGGCACAGACAAGAAAGGGTGCGGCACTGCTCAAGGATAAGGATCACCCCTATCAGCTTATGGATTTTGAAAGGTACGAGGGAACAGACCTTCCCCATGTTTTTCCCGTGCTTCATCCCGAATCTGAGGTTTCAGGCAGAGCAATTGATGAAATGCTTCATTTCTTCAAAAAGTTCGCTAAGACAACGGAAAAAGTATAACTCAGACCCGCAGGGGCGTCGTCGGGCGTCCCTGATTTTTTATTGTTAATTGAAAGGAGCAAAAAATGAAAACCCTTATAGAGATGTTTCTTATTTTTGCAAGAATAGGCGGCTTCACCTTTGGCGGCGGTTATGCAATGCTGCCCATGCTTCAGCGTGAGGTTGTTGAAAATAAAAAGTGGGCAACTCAGGAAGAGCTTATGGACTACTACGCCATAGGTCAGTGCACCCCCGGTATTATTGCCGTTAATGTTGCAACCTTTGTGGGCTACAAGGAAAAGGGCTTTTTCGGTGCAGTTTTTTCAACCCTCGGAGTTATAACTCCTTCGGTAATAATTGTTGGAATTATTGCAATGTTCATCAGCAATTTTCAGGATTATGAAATAGTTCAGTATGCTTTTTCGGGTATCCGTGCCGCTGTTGTGGCACTTATTGCATCCTCGGTAATCAAGCTTTTCAAAAAAAGTGTTATTGACGGTGTAACGGGCATTATTTTTATTGCAATAACTCTGTTATCATTTTTAACCGATATTTCTCCCATAATTTTCATCGTAATCAGCGGTGTTATCGGTCTGTGCTGTAAGCTTATAAAGGCAAAGGCAGTTTCCGATAAGGTAAAAAAAGAAAAGGGGGATGAATAATGGAAATTCTTTCAATTCTTGTTGAACTCTTTTTCCGCTTTTTCTTTGTGGGTGCATTTTCTATCGGTGGGGGACTTGCAACTCTTCCTTTTCTTACTGATATGGGTGAGGCAACGGGTTGGTTTACTCAGCTTGACATTTCAAATATGGTCGCAATATCAGAATCCACCCCCGGTCCCTTAGGCATAAATATGGCAACATATATCGGATATCAGGTTTTATCCGATTACGGTATGGGCTACGGAGCTTTAGGCTGTATTGTCGCATCTCTGGGTCTTACAATGCCTGCCCTTGTTACCATTATGATTATTATGAGGGTTCTTCAGAGGTTCCGTGACTCAAAAATTGTGGAATATGTATTTTACGGTCTTCGTGCCGCTTCCGTAGGTCTTATTACTGCCGCCTGCCTTAATGTTGCAAAAATTGCATTTTTCTCAGGCGATATTATGGCTGAAACGGGTAATTTCTTCACGGCAATTGATTATAAGAGTATAATTCTCGCTCTTCTTGTTTTTTTAGGTGTTACTAAACTTAAAAAAATTCATCCCATTGCATTTATAGCAGTTGCGTCTGTTGTTGGTATTATTTTCAAAATGTAGTATGTCAGTAAATTATTTTAACTAACAGTTGTATTTTTAAAACTTGTTTGATATAATTAAAAAAGAGAAATTATGAAAGGAAGTCGGCAGATATGGAAATCGGTGCTTCATCAGCCTGTTTTTATCCCCTTGAAACTGAAAAGGCCTTTTTGCATATTGCAGAGCTCGGCTTCAAATATACGGAGATATTTTTTAACTGCCGCAGTGAGCTTAAGCCCTCCTTTGTAAAGGAGCTTAAAACCATAAAGGACGCCTACGGAATGAATGTTGTTTCCCTTCATCCCTACCGCTCATTTTCTGAGGGATATGACTTCTTTTCAAGCTATGAAAGAAGATACCGTGACGGTATTGACGGCTACAAAAGATATTTTCAGGCGGCGGCAACTCTCGGTGCAAAGTATATTGTTATGCACGGGGCAGGCAACCGTACCGATATCACTTTAGAAGAATATGCCGACCGTTTTGGTAAGCTTAACGAAATTGCTCATTCCTTCGGCTGTACCGTTGCTCACGAAAATGTTGTGAATTATGCAGGCGCTTATCCTGAGTTTATGTTTTTTATGAAAAAGCTTCTCGGTGATGAATTTAAAATGGTGCTTGATATCAAGCAGGCAAGAAGAGCCGATGTTGACCCCTACGATTTTATAAAAATTATGGGTAGCAACATAGTTCACGTTCACCTGAGCGACTGTGATTCAGAAGGTCACGATTGCCTTCCTCCCGATGAAAGCGGTGCCTTCGGCTTTAAAAAGCTTTTCACGGAGCTTCACAAGGTGGGCTTTAACGGAAGGTATATGATAGAGCTTTACTCAAATAATTTTCAAAACAGTAAGGAAATTATTGATTCGGCAAAATATCTTGAAAATATTCTGAGTGAAGTAAGGCAAGGAAAATAAAAACCTTAAATAAAAGGAAATAATAAACCGAAAAGGGGTATAATAAAAATGAAATGTCCGTTTTGCAGCTATGAAGAAAGCAAGGTTATTGACTCAAGACCCACCGATGAGGGTGAAAAAATCCGCCGCCGCCGTGAGTGTATTTCCTGCGGCAAGCGCTTCACAACCTATGAGATTATTGAAAGTGTTCCCATAATCGTTGTGAAAAAGGATAAGTCCCGTCAGGCATTTGACCGTGTAAAGCTTTTTAACGGTATGCTTCGTGCCTGCGAAAAAAGACCTGTTTCAATTGAACAGATTGACAGAGTCGTTTCGGAAATTGAAGCTGAGCTTCAGAATTCTCTTGACAGAGAGGTTACCTCAGTGCATATCGGTGAGCTTGTTATGGATAAGCTCAAGGAGCTTGATGAGGTTGCTTACGTGCGCTTTGCTTCCGTTTACCGTCAGTTCAAGGACATAAATACCTTTATGGACGAGCTTGCAAAGCTTCTGGGTGAAAAATAATAGCTATAAGGTTGAGTATAATATGATATATAAAGGTTTTTCCTCCCTTGTGGGAGGAACTCCTCTTTATGAGGCAGAAAATTTTAAAAATAATCAGGGAATTAAATCTACCGTTCTCACAAAGCTTGAATGCTTTAACCCTGCAGGCTCTGTTAAGGACAGGGTTGCCGTTAATATGCTTAAAAAAGCCACTGAAAAGGGACTTATCAGTGAGGGGGCAACAGTAATTGAGCCTACAAGCGGTAACACGGGTATAGGACTTGCCGCCGCATGTGTTTCAATGGGATACAAGGCAATTCTTGTTATGCCCGACACAATGAGTGTTGAAAGGCAGAAGCTTCTTAAGGCCTACGGAGCAGAAATAGTGCTCACTGAGGGTGCAAAGGGTATGCTCGGCTCAATTGAAAAAGCAAAAGAGCTGAAGGAGAGCACACCAAACAGCTTGATTCCCTCACAGTTTGAAAATCCCGATAATCCCGAAGCACACACTCTTACCACAGGTCCTGAAATCTGGGCGGATACTGAAGGTAAAGTTGACATTTTCATTGCCTGTATCGGCACGGGCGGTACCGTTTCGGGTACGGCAAGGTACCTGAAAGAAAAAAATCCCGATATAAAGGTAATAGGTGTTGAGCCTTATGAATCACCCCTTATTACAAAGGGTGTTGCAGGGCCTCACGGGATTCAGGGCATAGGTGCGAACTTTATTCCCGAAAATGTTGATATGACCGTAATTGACGAGGTTGTTACGGTTAAAACCGAGGATGCTAAGGAAATGTGCCGTGCTTTTGCAAAAACGGAAGGACTTTTAGTCGGCATTTCCTCAGGTGCGGCACTTATGGCGGCTAAGGAAATCGCCAAGGAAAACGAGGGCAAAACAATCGTTGCCATTCTGCCCGATTCAGGGGAAAGGTATATGAGCGTGGGATTATATGATTAAAAAAAAGAGGCGTACGCCTCTTTTTTTTAATCATATCCAAAGCATCCGAACAGTCTTTCAACAGCTTCATCGGTCTTCTCCTTAGGCAGACCCGAATAGTTTATAACAATGGTATGCTCTTTAGCGTTTTCCTTGTTGTGGCAGTATTCACTCAGGCAGGATATTTTAATTCCCTTTTCTTCTGCTTTATCTTTTAACTCTTGGTCGGTGAGGTCGGTTTTAACCTGCAAAAGGAAGTGAAGGCCTGCATCCTCTTCCTTTATTTTCACTGCACCATAGTTGGGTCGGGATAAAATGCTGTTCATAACACTGTCACGCTGTGAGCGGTAATAGTTGCGCATACGGTTTATGTGCTTTTCAAAAAAGCCTCTGCCGATGAATTTTGCAAGAGTGTATTGCTCAAAATTAGGCACGGTGCAGGAATAAAAGCCGAGACTTTTTTTGTATTCCCTTGCAAGGCCCTCAGGCAGCACCATATAGCTTATACGGATAGTCGGAGTGAGAGACTTTGAAAATGTGTTTATGTAAATAACCTTTTGTGAGGTGTCAATGCTCTGCAAGGTTGGCACAGGCTTGCCCAAAAGGCGGAATTCACTGTCATAGTCGTCCTCGATAATGTATCTGCCTTCCTTCTCCTCGGCCCAGGAGAGAAGCTCATACCTTCTGCTGATTGGTGTAACAATACCCGTAGGAAAATGATGAGAGGGTGAAATATGCAGAACATCGGCTTCAGATTTATTCAGCTCATCAATGTCAACTCCCTTTGAATCAAGGGGAATATGCGCCGTTGCAACACCGCTTGAACGGTAAATTTTGCTTATTTTCTGGTAGCCGGGCTCTTCAACGGCATAGATTTTATCCCTGCCTAAAAGCTGAATAATAAGCCCGTAAAGGTATTCCGTACCTGCACCGATTATAATACGGTCGGGGGAAACCTCCATTCCGCGGAACTGAAAAAGATAGCCGGCAATAGTTCGCCGCAATTCAAAAATACCCTCTGAGGGTGAACTTGCCATAATTGTTTCGGGATTTTCAGCCATAGTCTCACGCATAAGCCGTGTCCATGTAACAAAGGGAAATGAGCTGTAAGGAACGGAGTTTGAGGTGAAGTCCGCAAAAAATGTGTTTTCCTTTTTTTCGGATTTTTCTTCAGTAAAAACAGGAGCCTTACTTTCTCTTGGTGCCGCACCTGTAATATGTGAAACATAAAAGCCGCTTTTGGGCACGGAATATATGTAGCCCTCCGCCATGAGCTGACTGTAAGCGTTTTCAACCGTTATTGTGCTGATAGAAAGGTTTTTTGACAGTGTACGCTTTGACGGCAGCTTTTCATCGGGAGAAAGGCGTGACGACACAATGTCGTCACGGATTTTTTTATATAAAAATTCGTAAAGACTTTCCTTGCCTCTTTCTTCAAAGGAATAGGTGAGCATAAGTGCCTCCAAACTGACCATATAAATTATTTGAATTTTGGTTATTTCAATATGGTCAATTCTTAGTATAATAGAAAATAGTTAATTTGTAAATACTTTTAGGATTATACTCGCCACCAAAGGAGGATATATATTATGAAAAGAATTGTAACTGTTCAGGATATTTCTTGTGTAGGTAAGTGCTCACTTACCGTAGCCCTTCCCATTATTTCCGCAATGGGTGTTGAAGCCGCAATTATTCCCACCGCAGTGCTTTCAACCCACACAATGTTCAGTGAATTTACCGTAAAGGACCTCACTGACCAGATTACCCCTATAACAGAGCACTGGAAGAGAGCAGGCATTGATTTTGATGCAATTTACACGGGTTATCTCGGCTCCTTTGAGCAGATTGACCTTATGATTAAAATGTTTACCGATTTTAAAAAGGAGGGCTCAATCAATTTTGTTGACCCTGCAATGGCTGATAACGGTAAGCTTTATCCCGCCTTCGATGAGGCTTTTGCAAAAAAGATGGCTTCCCTTTGTGCAGTGGCAGACATTGTTGTGCCTAACATAACCGAGGCTTGCTTTATGACGGACACCGAATACAAGTCAGAATATGATGAGGAATATGTAAAGGCACTGCTTAAAAAGCTCGCTGACCTTGGTGCAAAAATCTGCCTTCTTACGGGCGTTTCCTTTGAAGAGGGTAAAACAGGTGTTATGGGCTACGAAAAAGAGACAGACGAATTCTTCTATTATTCCCATAAAAAGCATTCACGCTCATACCACGGCACGGGTGACGTTTTCTCAAGCACCTGCATCGGCGGCATAATGAACGGCCTTTCCTGGAAGGATGCCGCAGTTCTTGCCGCTGACTACACAAGTGAGTGCATCCGCCTTACAATTGAAGATCCCAACGGCAACGATTACGGTGTTAATTTTGAACAGGCCGTACCGATGCTGGTTGAAAGACTTAAGAAATAAAAAACAGATGTATTTGGCAAAGCCAAATACATCTGTTTTTTATGTGGTCAAATAATAATCCGCCAGAGCATTCCACGTAACCTTATCCACAATGCCGTTATCGGGCACCCTTATCACCCTTTGCCACTGGCGTACGCTGCTTTCTGTTTCAGCGTCAAAAACATCACTTACTGTAACTGAAGAGAAATTATCGTGCCTTTGGGAAAGGAAAAGAAGCATTGTTTTAAGATGATAAACCACATTGCTTCTCATACCGATTGAAAGGGGCAGGTCAGCATCGGATATCCTTGCCACCTGCCTTGGCTCACTGAAAAGGAAAACGGCTCTGTCATTTTCTTCCCTTATCCTTGTCCATACCTCATAGCTTACAATCCCGTCTTCTGGTAAGCCGTATTTTCTCTGGAAGCTTCTTACGCTTCTTTCCGTTTCCTCACCGAAAATTCCGTCGGGCACAACCCTCTCAATGTCGCTGTCCGTTCTGCTGAGATTCCGAAGATAGCCTTGAAGCTCGGAAATGGCTCTTTCCTTTTCTGTCATACTATGCACCCTCCCTTTGAAGCGTAAAGCCCGGATACTGCCCCTCAACTCTCTGCTGACCTTCCCTGAGGGTTGAATAAACATCGGATATTGTGTTCCAGGTTCTTTCGTCAATCTGACCCGTAGGGTTGAGATTGAAAATCCGCTGAAAATCCCTGACGGTGTTCTGCATACGTGTGTCAAAAAGATTGCTTTGTGAAAGGGGAGTAAGATCAAAAAAATAATCGGCAATATAGCTAAGATAGCTCCGCATAACTCTCACGGAAGGCCCTACATCTCCTCTTCTCAACGTAACACCGGGGAAGGGCTCTGTGAGAACTCTGCCCGAGGGATTCTGTGCCGTTATATAATCAATTACGCCCTGATATGCCGCAAAAAGGCTCAGCCAGGTTTGCTCGTCAATTTCGCCTGTCTGCGGCAGATTTTTATATCGCTGAAAGGCAATAACAGCGTTTCTTGTACCGCTTCCGTAAATGCCGTCAACGGTGACGGGCGGCAGAAAATCCACAAACCGACCCAAAAGGGCAAGAAAATACTGCACTGTTACAACGGGGCCGCCACTGTCACCTTCTCTGAGTGCCCCCTGAAACTGCTTTGGCAGATTTTCGTAGCTGATACCTTCTGCATCAAGCTCGGCAAGTCTTGTCACCGCATCAAAAATATACACTATGCGGTACCAGGTAGCTCTGCCGATTATGCCGTCGGGTGAAAGGCCGAATATACGCTGAAAGGCTTTTACGGCGTTTTCTGTATTCTCGTCAAATCTGCCCACCACATTGACAATTTTAGGTATAGCGGGATAATTTACGGAAATACGGTTGAGATATAACTGCATCCGTCGGACACTTTCGTTAAGGTCGCCAGGACGAAGGGCTGTGCCGGGGTAAGAGGGCACATTTTCCGCAATAGGGGCATTTACAACAACCTCAACATCGTCACCGTAGTAATACTGAATTATACCGATATCCGAATATCCCTGCTGAGCAAGGCTCTGACTGCCCCACTGTGAAAGCCCCTCACAGGTGACCCGTACACCGTCGCAGTAAGAGGTGAAAAGGGGATTTATTGTACCCTCACGGCGGAGATAATCGTTAAAAATATCGTCAACAATACGGCTGATATTTTCATAAACATTTCTGCCCTGCACAAAGCTCTGGTCAAATGCAGTGTTGTTAGTGATGTCAAAATCATAGCCCATAGCTGGGTACCATTCTGTATAAATTCTGTTAAGTGCAAAGGAAATCTGAGCCAGGATATTTGCCCTTATGGCAGCCTCGTCCCAGGTGGAAAAGATTTCCGATGAAGCCACATTTTTAATGTAATCGGGGAAGGGCACCGTAACATTGGCGGCAGGGGAGGAGGGTGCACCAAGATGTACGGTTATACTTGTGGGAATTATGGGTGCCATTTCAGTTTATACCCTCGCTTTCGGGTACGAGCTCAACATTCAGCACCACATCGGCACCGCCTACGGCACTTATTAAAAGGTTTCTCTTTTCCGTAAAGCCGTCGGCAAAAACATCGGCGGAATAATTGAGCCGTTGCTCGTCTGAAAGTGGCTCAAGGGAGTTTTTCGCAGGGTATGAGGCTATTTTTATTTGGGGCGTTTCACCGCTTTTGTTTGTAGTCAGAAAGGCTTCAAGAGTATCGCCCCGATAAAGCACAACCTTAGCCTCGGGCACGGGATAGGCTCCGCCACCGCTGAATACCCGTACAACAAAGGTTGAATAATTTTCGGGGTCGGTGTCAACATCAGGTATGATTGTGCCTTCTTCCTTTTCTTCTTCGACCCTTTCTTCTTCAAAGGGTACAGCTTCATTTTCTTCGGGCATATCCTCTGTGGGACCTTCTTCGGCGGTGGACTCAGCTGTTTGCTGTTCTTCCTTCACAGCTTCCGTGGGCTCAGTATTTATCGAACTTTTTTTCAGTTGTTCTTCGGGTATGGAATCCATCAGCTTTTTTGAGTATTCTTCTATAAGCTTATCAAGGTCGGGTGTCATATCAATTCTCCTTTTAAAGTTATTCAGTATATTGTATTTATTTAAAAGGGGAAATAGAATAAAAAAAGACCGTTGCATTTGCAACGGTCTCATTTTTAAAAATTAGTCAGCTGTGTAAGCCATGAGAGCAACCTGGCGTGCACGCTTGATTGCTGTTGTAAGTTCACGCTGGTGACGAGCACAGGTACCTGTTACTCTGCGGGGAAGGATCTTAGCTCTGTCTGAAGTGAACTTGCGGAGCTTCTGAACATCCTTGTAGTCGATTTCTTCAACCTTATCTACACAGAATGCACAAACCTTCTTGCGTGACTTTCTGTTTGTGCGGTTTGCACCTTTTTCATATGCCATGAGTCTATACCTCCTGTTAGTATTTTAGTTTGCGTCGGATTTAGAAGGGTAAATCTTCGTCGTCTGTGATTTCTTCAAAGTCGCTTGCAACAGCGTTCTGGTAAGTGGGCTGAGCAGCGGGGGCAGCAGTGTTCTGAACTGTGCCTGATTCTGCCTTTGAGCCGCAGAAGCTTACTTCTCTTGCAAGAACCTCAAATGCAGTTCTCTTAGCACCGGTGTTGTCTTCATACTGACGGGTCTGAATTGAGCCCTGAACAGCAATCATTGAACCCTTTGCAAAATATCTGCAAACGAAGTTTGCTGTGCTTTCCCAAGCAACGATGGTGATGAAATCAGCCTGTCTCTGTTCACCGGGCTTCTGGAAGGAGCGGTCAACAGCGATTCTGAAAGTACAAACGGACTTGCCTGTTGTTGTTGTGCGAAGTTCGGGATCAGCCACAATGCGACCCATAAGTGTTACGCAGTTAAGCATGTCAGTTCCTCCTTACTTTCTGATTGTGAGAACTCTGAGAACGCCGTCAGTGATACCTGCGATACGTTCAATTTCAGCGGGAAGTTCAGGCTTTGCAGCGTATGTCATAAGAACATATGCGCCCTGAGTCTGATCATCGATTTCGTAAGCAAGAGTACGTACGCCGCCGTTTGAACCGAAGGGCTCTGAAGCGGTGAGAGTACCGTTTGCTTCGATGAGAGCCTTGAACTTTGCTTCAAGAGCTGCAGTTGCTTCTTCACCCTTTGCAACTGAAAATACAAACATGGTCTCGTAATTGTTCATTTCTTTTACCTCCTTATGGTCTCTGGCCCCGAATCCTTTGTCCGGAGCAAGGATATTGTCGCAGACATACTGCAACAGTTAACGATTATATCAGCAAAGGCACGTAAAGTCAAGGGAAAATGAGGAAAAACTTAAGTTTTTATAAAAAAATCAGATGTAGACAAGAAGAAATAATTGGTGTATACTATATGTAGTTATTAAAAGGAGCTTAAAACATAATGATGAAAAGAATAACGGCTTTATGCCTTGTATTTGTGCTGCTTTTATCCTTTTCCGGCTGCGGAAAAAGCGGTAAGGTAGTCACCGTCAATGATAACGAAATCGGAGAAGGTGTGTTCACCTATTACCTGCAGAAGGTGATGAGTGAGCCCAAAAAATACGGTGTTAAGGAAAAGACTCAGGAAAACATTATTTCTGCCGCTGTTACCCTTTGCCATAAGCACGCCGTGACCGAGGAGTTTATGAAAAAAGAGGGTATAACCCTTTCAAATCAGCTTAAACAGACCCTTGCAACTGAGGTTGAAGCTTTATGGAGCCTTTACGGTGCCTACTATGAATCCGTGGGTGTTAAAAAGACGGATATAACAAAGGCAGTAACCCATGAATACAGAATGAAGCAGCTTGTGGATTATTATTACGGTGCAAACGGTAAAAATCCCGTTAAGGAAATGGACCTGAAGGAAGAATTTGTTGACATTTATGTGGGCTTTAAAATGATTTCTGCCGACCTTACAAAAATAAACGACACGGGTGAAAAGATTGACCTTGCTCAGAAGGAGAAGGATGCCCTGAGAAGAAAATTCAGTTCATATGCTGAAAAAATTAACAGCGGTGACATAACCGTTGACGAAGCGAATGTTTCATATAACGATTCAATCGGGCTTATTACCACAGAAAATCTTGAAACGGTGCTTATTAAAAAGGGTGACCCCATGTACGGCGACGGATTTTTTGAAAAGGTTGAAGCTATGTCACACGACAGAGCAAGGATGATTGAAGACGGCAACAGACTTTACCTTGTTCAGCGCCAGAAGATTGCCACCACCGATGAGGACGCCTTCTATCAGTACCGCAGTGAGGTGTTGGAGAAAATTAAAATGCCCGAAATTGAAAAGAAGATAAAAAAGCTTATGAAGGAATCGGAATCGGATGTGAAGCAGAGAAAAGCCGTGAAGATTTATGATAGATTAGAAGAAGTTAAAAGCAAATGATAATCGCCCCGAAATCGGGGCGTTTATTTATCTGTTTTTTTAAATCAGATTACTTTAATTTGAATTTTACTGCATCGGACCACGGAGCGTAAATTCTCTTGCCGTCTACAGTTTTATACGCTCTTACTTTGTAGTAATAGGTTTTACCTTTTTTAGCTTTGAGTTTTACAGAATTTCCGCTTGTAGTTTTGTATGTTGCTACAATATTGGTATCTGATTTACTTGTGGACTGAGAAACCTGATATCCGCTTTCGCCGTTAATGTTGGTCCAGCTGATTTTTACTTTGCTGTTTGATTTAACTGCCTTAACATTTTTTACTTTTCTCAGTGTATAGACGCTTGCTGTTTTGCCTGCGTTTTCACAATTGTTTCCGTCTGCCTTCTTGTATGCAACAACCTTAAAGTTGTATTTAACACCGTCAGCTAATCCGGATTTCTTTATAGAAGTATTCGTTGTTTTTGTCAGGTAAGTATATTCAGAAGCACTTGATCTCTTGTAATATACCTTGTATCCGGTTGCACCTTCTACTTTGCTCCATGATACCCTTACATCATCCTTACCGTAAAGCACTGCTTTTACGGACGAAGGGTTCTTTGGTCCGATTTCAAAGTAGAGAGCTTTGTTTCCACTGTATTCACCCTTGAAGGTAACGCTTACTTTATATCTTCCGATCTTTTTCCTGCCTGATTGGTAAGATACTGAGTAATCTGTTCCGTTCTTAAGAACAGCACCTTTGGAATTCTTCACGGTTACTGCCGGTTTTTTAGTTTCACCATTATAAGTGTAATGTGTGTCAGAAAGGCTTACAGATGAAATTTTGTAAATTACGGTTACAGATTTTTTTGCATCACAGTTTCTGCAGTGCTTTGATTTGCTTCCGTTTGCAGACTGAGTTGCTTTCTTATCTACAGTGTATGAAGAACTATAGCTATGACCTTTTGCTGCAATCGGTTCATTCTTTGTTTTTCCGCATTCCGAATTGGAACAAGTGTAAGTTGTAACGCCTGCTTGTGTACAGGTAGCTTTTTTTGTAACTTTGCCGGAATCCCAGGTGTGTTCTGCCTTATCACTTGTTTTACCGCAATCACAAATCTGCCAGTGTTCTTTGTCGTCGCTGTACCATTTATTGCCGAAATTATGTTCAGCATCTATAGTGTATATTCCGTTTTTATATATGATATTATGTCCCTTAATACCGGATTTTATATCAAGTCCTTCAGATGCGATTAATGATGCAGCATAGCCTGTAAGCTCAAATTCAGCGTCTGCGGTTTTACCGTTAAGATCCAATGTTATTGCTTTATCAATTGTGATAATTTTACTTTCTTTAACATCGCGGATAAGAGTTACTGTATCGCCGGGCTTTGCAAATTCAATTGCTTTTTCAAGAGTTGCGAAGCCGTGGTAATAGGGTGAGCCCTCGTAGGTAATAACAACTGAAATGATTGTAACA
>JAXJQQ010000020.1:0-8490 GCA_036311065.1 Acutalibacteraceae bacterium
AGAAAAAGTTATCCTAAATTTTTTGAGGATATAAAAATGATTGGAGCAAAGGTGGAGATCAGATGATAGTAGATGTAAGTAAGAAAATATTGATAGTCGGTCTTGGACTTTTGGGTGGTAGCTATGCAAGAGTATTAAAACGCTTTGGCTTTCACATCAGCGCCATTACCAAAGAACAAAGTTCAATAGACTATGCTATAAACGAAGGTATAATTGATGAAGGTTCAACAGAGCTTGATGAAGAAATCATTGGCAACGCTGACCTTGTGATATTTGCTCTTTATCCTCATGTGTTTGTAGAATGGATTGAAAAGAATCAAAAGATTTTAAAAAGCGGAGCTATCATAACAGACGTAACGGGTGTCAAAAGAAGTATTGTGTATAAAATCCAGGATATTTTAAGAGACGATGTGGAGTTTATCGCAGCCCACCCAATGGCAGGTCGTGAAGTTTCAGGTGTTGAAAACAGTACCGATAAAATGTTTCAGGGAGCAAACTATATTGTTACCCCAACAGATAAAAACACGCCTGAAGCAATTAACACTTGCCTTGAACTTGGAAGACTTTTAGGTTTTTCAAATGTTACCACTCTTTCGCCGGAAGAGCATGATGAAATGATAGGCTTTCTTTCTCAACTTACTCACTGCATAGCCATTACACTTATGACTTGCAATGACAGAGAGAATATGGAAAAATTTACGGGTGACTCCTTCCGTGACCTTACCCGAATTGCCCGTATCAACGATTTGATGTGGAGTGAGCTTTTTGTTGCAAACAAGGATGCACTTCTTTCTCAAATGGATATGTTTATGGATAAATTTAAAGAATTAAAAACAATGCTTGAAACTGAGGATATAGATGGAATGCGAAAAATGATGAGACATTCCACAGACCGTAGAGCGTTATTTGATAAAAAATAATTATATTGGAGGAACATTAAAATGAATATGGAATTCAAACGCAAATTGCCAATCCCGAAGGAAATAAAAGAACAGTATCCGATTACACCGGAGCTTGAAACGATAAAAGCAAAAAGAGATGCAGAAATCAAGGATATATTTGAAGGCAAAGACGACAGACTTGTACTTATCATAGGACCTTGTTCTGCAGACCACGATGACAGCGTCATTGATTACATTTCAAGACTTCGCACAGTTCAGGAAAAGGTGTCAGATAAAATACTTATTATTCCAAGAATTTACACCAATAAGCCGAGAACCACAGGTGATGGATACAAGGGTATGCTTCATCAGCCTGATCCAAACAAGGAATCAGATATGTTAAAGGGTGTTGTTGCAATCAGAAATCTGCACCTTCGTGCAATTAAAGAAACAGGATTTACCTGCGCTGACGAAATGCTCTACCCCGAAAATTACAGATACCTTTCTGACCTTTTATCCTATGTTGCAATTGGAGCAAGGTCTGTTGAAAATCAGAAGCATCGCTTAACTGCAAGCGGACTTGATATTCCTGTCGGTATGAAGAATCCAACTGCAGGCGATATCTCGGTAATGATGAATTCAATTACAGCAGGTCAACACTCGCATACATTCATTTACAGAGGATGGGAAGTTGAAACACACGGAAATCCTCTCACTCACGCAATACTTCGAGGATATGTAAATAAACACGGTCAGTCAATGCCTAACTATCATTATGAGGATTTAATTCACCTTGCAGAAATCTATGAAAAGTCAGGCCTTTTAAATCCCGGAGTTATTATTGATACAAACCACGCAAACTCAGGTAAGAAATGGATGGAACAACCGAGAATTGCAAAAGAAGTTCTTCATAGTTGCCGTCATAGCAATGATGTTAAAAAGATTGTTAAAGGTCTTATGATAGAGAGCTACATCGAAGATGGTGCGCAGAAAGCAGAAGAATGCATTTATGGCAAATCAATTACCGATCCTTGCCTTGGTTGGGAAAAGACAGAAAAACTTATTTATGATTTAGCTGATGTTCTTTAATTGGGGTGATGAGTTTGTTAGGCGTTATTGTAAATGTTATAACTGTAATACTCGGCTCGTGTATCGGGTTGTTGTTTAAAAAAGGTATTCCAGAAAAGGTAAGCACAGCTACAATGATTGGATTGGGTGCCTGTACACTTTATATCGGAATATCGGGAAGTCTTTGCGGAGAAAACGTTCTCATTGTGATTGCATCTGTTGTACTTGGTGTTATATCAGGAACACTTTTGAATATTGACGGAGCTATAAATAAGCTTGCAAAGAGTGTTGAAGAAAGATTCAAAAAAGACGGACAAAATGTTTCTATTGCCGAAGGCTTAGTAACAGCAACACTTTTATTCTGTGTTGGATCTATGACGGTTACAGGCTCGATTCAGGCAGGACTCACAGGGGATAATTCAGTCCTGATTACAAAGGCAACACTTGACCTTGTTTCTTCTATGATGCTTGCATCAAGCCTTGGTGTGGGCGTGCTTTTGGCATCGGTTTCAGTTTTTGCTATACAGGGTGGACTTGTTCTTCTTGCAGGACTCATTGCACCATTTATGAGTATGAGTGCGATAAATGAAATGACTTGTGCAGGTTCTATCTTAATCATTATGATAGGAACAAACCTTATGGGAATTACCAAAATTAAAGTTGCGGATTTTCTGCCTGCTATTATATTAGCACCTATTATATATAATATTGTAAATTTAATATCGCAGTTGGTATAATAAAACAAATGCTGTTATGAGAGGAAAAACTATGAAAAGAGAAAATAATGCAAAAGTGTTGATGGTAATAGCAATGTTTATTTTCGGAACTTTAGCACCCTTTGTGCGAAATATCAATGTGAGTTCCGGAGAAGTTGCACTATATAGAGCCGTAATGGCTGCTCTGTTAGTGGGCGTTTTCTTGTTGGTCACAAAACAAAAGTTGCCCATAGCAAGCATAAAAAAAGAACTTCTGCTCCTTTTGTTGTCCGGTACAGCAATGGGTTTTAATTGGATTCTACTTTTTGAAGCTTATAAATATACGACTGTTTCGGTAGCGACTTTGAGCTATTATTTTGCTCCTGTGATAGTAATGGTTGTATGTCCGCTAATGTTTAAGGAAAAGCTAACAGTTAAACAGATTACCTGCTTTGTGATGTCAACAGTTGGCTTGGTGCTAATCACAGGAACTGCAGGTGGCGGAGATAAAGATTTGCTTGGAATAGCATTTGGAGTAGGTGCAGCTATATTGTATGCTACGGTGGTACTTATAAACAAGTTTATCAAAGGTGTGACAGGTATTCACCGTACTTTCGTTCAATTTTTATCTGCAATAGTTGTACTCGTGCCTTATGTGTTTCTTACTAACGGCTTTACCATAGGCGGATTGACTAATGTTGGTTGGATTTCACTTTTTGTTGTGGGCTTTGTGCACACGGGAATTACATACTGCATGTATTTTTCTGCGATGAAAGAATTACCGGGACAAAAGGTAGCCATATTAAGTTATATTGATCCGTTGATTGCAGTTCTTGTAAGTGTGGTGTGGTTAAACGAAGCTTTGACTCTAAATCAGCTTATCGGCGGTTTGTTGATTTTAGGATTTACTCTTTGGGGAGAATTGCCTACAAAAACAAATAAATGATTTGTTGCTAATACTGACAGCTTTTTTGCAGAAAGTATCACGGATATAAAGTAATGAGAGATACCCATATTCAAACGGGTATCTCTCTTTGTTTTAGTGTGTAAAATCTTTTTCAATTATGTAGTAAAGTAAGGTTTTAAGTGATTTTGAAATCCACTTATTTTTGTGATAGACAATCTGTTTCCAAATTTCTATGTTGACATCGCACACATCAAGATAGCAAAGCTCTCCTGATTCAACCATTTCTTTCGTAACAAAATCAGGAAGAAAAGAATACACATCATCTTTTGCAATCAACGAGGTTATCATATCTGTTCTACCGATTTCAAGTATTGGTGTTATCTCCAATGATTTTTTAGCAAGTTCTTTATCAAAAACTCGTCTGTAACCCTAACCATATTCGGTTAATATAAATGGTTCGTTTATAATATCCTTAACAGATAAATTTTTCTTTCCTGCAAATTTTGATTTTGGGTTTGCCACAAAGTGCATAGACACCGGTTCTTCTTTTGCGATAACATAGTCTTTATTATACGAGTGACTATCAAGAGTGATAATGACATCCGCCTCGTTATGGTCAAGCATATCAAACATAACGGATGTATCTGCAGTTGTAAATTTAATTGAAATATCAGGGTATCTTTTGTGAAAGTCAATATAGTTTCGTGTAATCATAGCATCACACAAAGAGTCGGGTGTTACAAGGTGGATATGCCCTGAACACTTTTTTTCTTCTTCAAGATTTTCTTTAAATTCCTCTGTTAATGCACGCACCTGATGGGCATAGGAAACAAGCTCTTTTCCTCTCTCGGTAAGTGTTATAGTGTGATTTATTCTCTCAAACAAAAGACAGCCAAGCTCATCTTCGAGCTGTTTAATCTGAAATGATACTGTAGATTGTGAATAATCAAGCTGTTCGGCGGCTTTCGTAAAGCTCCCAAGCTCTGCAACATGAATAAAAGTGATTAAATTACGTAATTCCATTATATATCCTCCAACATCGAAATTATCGATAGTAATCATTCAAACCATTCGTTTGACTAATCTTGAAAAGTATTATATACTATGTTACAGAAAAAAGCAAGACTTGGAGGAAAAACAAATGACAAATGCACAACTTTACACAATCATTGCTCTTTGTGTTTATGCAATTGCAATGGCTCTGATTGGCTGTATCAGTTACGGCAAATCAAAAACACTTGACGGCTTCCTTATCGGCGGCAGAAATATCGGCGCTTGGGTAACAGCCTTCGCTTATGGTACTACATACTTTTCAGCAGTTGTGTTTGTCGGCTATGCAGGACAACACGGATGGAACATTGGACTTGGAAGTATTTGGATTGGTATCGGCAACGCAGTTTTAGGTTGTTTAATTTCTTGGCTCTTATTTGCAAACAGAACAAGAAAAATGACCAAAAAACTTAACGCAAGAACAATGCCTGATTATTTTGAAAAGCGTTACGCTTCAAAAGGTATGAAGGTTTTAGCGGCTATTATTATTTTTGTATTCTTAGTTCCTTATTCAGCAGCAGTTTACAAAGGACTTGGCTCACTCTTTAGTGCAGTATTCCCCGGTGTTGAAACTTGGGTATGGATGCTTATTATTGCTTGTCTTACTGCCATTTATCTTGTTGTTGGCGGATATGTTGCAACAGCTTACACAGACCTTGTTCAGGGTATTGTTATGATAGCAGGCGTTGTATGCCTTGTCATCGCAGTTGTAAGCCATGATGCGGTTGGTGGAATTTCAGGACTTATTCAGAATCTAAAGGCAATTCCGGAAGATGGTGCACAGCTCACGAATATATGGGGTGGTTCATCCTTTAAATTCCTTTGCTTCAATATTATGCTCACCTCGTTTGGTACTTGGGGACTTCCTCAGATGATTGGTAAGTTCTACGCTATCAAAGATACAGCAGCAATTAAAAGAGGAACAATTATTTCAACAATCTTCTGTATCGTAATCGGATGTGGTGCTTACCTTATCGGTTCAACATCAAGACTTATCCTTGGCGGAGTTCTTCCTGAAGGTGGTGTTGACTCTGTAATACCTACCGTTTTGATGGAGGTGTTAGGTGGTGGAACAGCAGGAATTATTCTTCTTGCAGTTATTATGATTCTTCTTCTTTCAGCATCAATGTCAACTCTCGAAGCAGTTGTTTTAACTTCTGCATCAGCAGTTGCAGTAGACCTCATCCCTGCAGTTAGAAAGAAGGAAACAAAACCTGAAACACAGATGTTATTGACAAGACTTCTTTGCCTCGCTTTTGTGGCTTGTTCATTTATCTTTGCAACACAGAACATCCCGATTATCGTAAGCCTTATGTCTTTCTCTTGGGGAATTGTTTCCGGTTGCTTTATCGGACCTTACATTTGGGGACTTTTCTCAAAGAAGATTACAAAGATTGGTGCGTACTCAGGTGTCCTTTCAGGACTTTTAGTAGTAGGACTTTCAACACTCGTAATTTCACTTAATTCAGGATTCTCGGCAGCGGCTGCAAAATCTCCTGAAATGGGTGTTGCAGCAATGGCTGTTTCAATGGTTATCGTTCCATTGGTAAGTGCATTTACCAAGAACAAAGATGCTGAAAGAGTTGAAGAAATCTTCACCTGTTACAACGAAGACTAATTAAACAAAACAAGGAGGTCAGAATGCGACCATTCTGCCTCCTTAATTTATGGGAAAATTTGAGTTTTATTTTATGGGTTTACACTTTACAATCATTTCCGTAACATCGGTAAGAACAAGTTCTCCATTTTGATTAAGTGCCTCAAATGTAAGTTCTACAATACCGTTTTTCTCATTTCTTTTTGTAAGCTTTGATACGGTACAGGTGCTTGTTAAAATATCATCTGCAAATACAGGTTTAAACCATTCTATTTTTGTTGATTTACCTGCAAGTAATTCATCTCCGGCTAAATCTGTTTCAAGATACTTTGCCCATACAGACATAAAAGACATAACGCCTGGTGCAATCAGGTTACCGAATATTGTGGACTGGGCATATACTTCATCTGTATGTAACGGAATCGGAGCATACTTGTTTGCAAAACTAAGCATATCCTCTTTATTTATAATAACGGGTTCTATATTGGTTATTGAACCTAAAACAAATTCTTCAAAATACATTTTAATACCTCGGATATAGTGGATTTTATAGTAATTATATCATGATTTTATAACAAAATCAATGAAATCCGAAAAATAATCTTGATAAATTTCTGAAAACTATTGACTTTAGTACACTAATGTGGTATAATGCTCAATAACTTAAATGCGGAGATCAGAAACTAGTAGGTTGGAAAGAACATGGAGAGAGTTGCCGGTTGGTGCGAGGCAAATGGGATGTCCTTCACGAATTCCTTCTGTTAGCAGTGCACTGAACAAGATTCGTCTTAAGTAGGAGGCAACGGGAGTTCCCGTCACAGAACTAAGGTATGATAGTACCTGATAAGGTCGCTACCGTGAGATAGCGGCGAACTGAGGTGGTACCACGGAAATGATATTTTCGTCCTCTGTATCCTTAAACAGGATTGCAGAGGACTTTTTTTATTCCCTTTACATTGCAAACCTGTTAGAAAAAAATTTAAGTGTAATGGAAAGGATGAACAAAAATGGCTCAAAACTACTATCAGAAAGAAATCGAAACCATGCCGATTGAAGAGATGAAAAAACTTCAATCAGAAAAACTCAGAAAACAGGTTAAACACGTTTACGAAAATGTAGAATACTACCGTAACCTTATGGATGAAAAAGGTGTTAAACCCGAAGATATTAACGGAATTGAAGATTTACATAAGCTCCCATTCCTCACAAAAGCGGATTTAAGAGATGCCTACCCTTATGGGTTACTTGCAAAACCTCTTGATGAGTGTGTTCGTATTCATTCCACATCGGGTACAACAGGCAGACGTGTAGTTGCCTTCTACACACAAAACGACGTTGACCTTTGGGATGACTGCTGTGCTCGTGCCATTGTTGCGGCGGACGGAAGCAAAAAAGATGTTTGTCAGGTTGCTTACGGATATGGACTTTTTACAGGTGGTATGGGACTTCACGGTGGAGCAAGTAAGGTCGGATGTCTTACACTCCCTATGTCATCAGGTAACACAGAACGACAGATTCAGTTTATGACAGATTTAAGTGCAACAATTCTTTGCTGTACTCCATCCTATGCTGCATACATCGGCGAAACATTAAAAGAACAAGGCTATAAGCCGGAAGATATCCCTCTTAAAGCAGGTATCTTTGGAGCAGAGCCTTGGACAGAAGAAATGCGTAAGGGTATTGAAGAAACGCTTGGTATCAAAGCTTATGACATATATGGTCTTACTGAAACAACAGGCCCCGGAGTTGCTTTTGAATGTAGCGAACAGACAGGTATGCACATCAATGAAGACCATTTCCTTGCAGAGATTATTGATCCTGATACTGGAGAAGTTCTTCCTGAAGGCGAAAAAGGTGAACTTGTATTTACCTCACTTGATAAAGAAGCATTCCCTCTTCTTAGATACAGAACAAGAGATATTTGTGTACTTTCAAGAGAAAAATGTTCTTGCGGAAGAACTCTTATAAAGATGGCAAAGCCTATGGGCAGAACTGACGATATGCTTATTATCCGTGGCGTTAATGTGTTCCCAAGTCAGATAGAAACAGTTCTTCTTAAAGAAGGCTACGAACCAAATTATCAGATTGTAGTTGACCGTGTAAATAACAACGATACATTCGAAGTAAATGTAGAAATGACGCAGGAACAGTTTACAGATAAAGTAAGTGATGTTCTGAAAATGGAAAAAGCTCTTTCAAATGCAATGAAGATAATGCTTGGTATCAATCCGACTGTTCATCTTGTTGCACCAAAAACCATTGCAAGATCAGAGGGTAAAGCAGTTCGAGTAA
>JAXJQQ010000021.1:0-22603 GCA_036311065.1 Acutalibacteraceae bacterium
ACACAATACCACCTTAGGTAATACTAAGGTGGTACAACTCTTTAAAAATGATGCATAAACACAAAGTTTAATGCACATAATATATCAAATGCCTTAATAGCTCAGTCGGTAGAGCACGCGGCTGTTAACCGCGGTGTCACAGGTTCGAGTCCTGTTTGAGGCGCCATCTTTGGGTAACGAAAATCAAACCCAGCTAAAAACCCTTGAAATATCAAGGGTTTTTTAGTTTTTTATGAGCAATTTTTAAGGTTGAGTTCTAATCAAACTTTTTTACGACTAACAGGACTCGAACCTAAGACATTTTAATATAATCACATATTTTTGACCGATATTCTATTTATTTAGATTATCGGTCTTTTTTTATGCCCGGATTTCATTACATAGTCAATTTCTGTGAAACAGGTACTATGCAAATTCATTTACAAAGGAGAACACTATATGGCACGAACATATTTAGAAAAATTTTATTTTCCGCTTCATGTAAGGTTTATTGAGGGGAATATGTACACTAAAGAATTATCCAATGATGAAGTAATTGAATATTTACCTTTTATTCAGAATTGTATGAATTCAATTCAAGAGAAGGAAAAACCACAAGAAATTATCGCTGAGTATATTAATGATAATATTCCTTGTCCAAAGGTAATTACTGCTTCTTGGGAAGTTATGCACCGTTATGGTGTACCTTATGGACTTGTAAGAGTAAGATGCTCGGAGCCTCTTACAGCTTATGAAAGAGATTTAATGAGATTTTCAGTTGCCGATGTAAATGGAGATGGCTTTTGGTCCAAATTTCAATATGAAGAAATCAAATGTAATGATAAACTTCTTCATGTTGAGTTATATGATGAATATGATTATTTTGTTCATACACAGTCGCTTATGTATATTAAATGGAAAAGAAAAAAGAAAACAAAAAAGTGGAGAGACGAAAAATAAATTTTCTGAATTAATTCAATTTGATAGACAGACCGATATTCTAATTTTTAGATTATCGGTCTTTTTTTATGACCAAAAATCAATACTTCCCTATTACATATCCATAGTCATTGTAATTATGGAGATTCGGTATATGTATTTGCAAGTTATATGATAAACAAATTTAACTTAATCATTCCTAACTTTTAAATTTTGAGCCGAAATTATTTTTTAAAGGAGGTATCACTATTTTTATTCAAAAACTTTTGGGTGTTACTAGTAAAAAGTCAAGTAACCCTATTGTGATTCCTATTCGTAGAGGAGGGGAATCGTAATGAGCGATTGCAAAGTAATTGCAATTACAAATCAAAAAGGTGGCGTTGGTAAAACAACTACCACAGTTAATTTGGGCGCAGGACTAGTAAGACAAGGAAAAAAGGTTTTGCTTGTTGATGCAGACCCACAGGGAAGTTTAACAGTATCTTTGGGAATTAAAAAGCCTGATGAACTCAATTCAACACTTGCGAATGTAATGCAAACGATTGTTGAAGATAAAGAATTAGTGTCGGGTTTTGGTATTTTAAGAACTGAGGACGGAATGGATTTAATGCCATCAAACATTGAATTATCAGGAATTGAAATTCGTCTTGTTAATGAAATGAGCCGAGAAAGAGTATTGAAATCTTATGTTGATACAGTAAGGGATAAATATGACTATATCCTTATAGATTGTATGCCTTCACTTGGTATGATGACTTTCAATGCCTTATGTGCTGCTGATAGTGTTATTATTCCAACACAGCCGGAGTTCTTATCTGCAAAAGGTCTTGAACAGCTTTTATCAACAATTAATCGTGTAAGAAGACATATCAATCCTAATCTCAAAGTGTACGGTATTCTCATTACAATGGTAGATAACCGCACAAGATTGGGCAGGGGACTTATAAATGTAATCAGGAGAGATTACGGTCAGTCCCCAACAGTGTTTCACACAGTAATACCGCTTTCAGTTAAAGCAAAAGAAGCTACTGTAAGCGGTGTTAGTGTATTTAAGCACGATGAAAAAGGAAAAATTGCTGAAGCGTATCAAAGTTTAACTCAGGAGGTGTTATCAGATGGCAAAGAAGCAAGACTTCGACAAAGACATTCATCTGAGTTCATTCGATGATTTGTTTCAGACAGATGAAAGCAGAGAAGATATGAAAAGGGAAAAACTTATGGACATCCCTATTTCAAAAATTCAAGATTTCCCTGAACATCCGTATAAGGTTAAGGATGATGAAAATATGGTTGAGCTTGTTGAAAGTGTAAAAACAAGGGGACTAATTCAGCCTGTTCTTGTCAGACCGCTTGACAATGGTATGTACGAAATGGTGTCAGGACACAGAAGAAAACGTGCGTTTGAAATTGCGGGTATAGAAAAGATACCTGCGAGGGTTCAAAATCTCACAAGAGATGAAGCTATACTCTCAATGGTTGACAGTAATCTGCAGAGAGATGAAATTTTACCCTCGGAGAAAGCTTTTGCCTTCAAGATGAGACTTGAAGCAATGAAAAGGCAAGGACAGCGTACTGATTTAACTTCGTCTCCACTGGAGACAAAGTTAAGAGCAACTGAACAAATTGCATTAGATGTTGGTGAAAGCAGGGCACAGATTGACAGATTTATAAGATTAACAAATCTAATTCCCGAAATGCTCGACCTTGTTGATGACAAAAAGATTGCAATGCGACCTGCTGTTGAGATTTCATATCTTACTCCCGAAGAACAGTTGAATTTAGCAGATGCGATTGATGCTGAACAATGTACACCGTCGCACGACCAAACATTGAGAATGAAGAGATTTTCTCAGGAAGGTAAACTCACTAAAGAAGCAATAGAAGCTATTATGAGTGAAGAAAAACCCAACCAACGAGAAAAATCTCCGTTCAGGGACAGTCGCATATCCAATGCAATACCAAAGGCGATTCCTAAAGAACAGCAATGTGAATTTGTAATTAAAGCTATCGAACACTACACCTTATTTCTGCAGAGAAGCAGAAACAGGGACAGGGGTGCTCGGTAGTTTTTTTCATTCCCCCTCTCACACTCTCCCCTTTATTAAATACTAACTGTACTAACCGAGAATAAGAAATATTAACTCTGTTAGTAACTACAAGAAAGGAAAATGCAAAATGAATATCAAAGTTGAAATCAAGAAAATCCTCAAAGGTGATAAGCCTACAAAGGCTTATGCAAACATCGTTATCGATGATGCAGTCGTAATTCACGGCGTTGGTGTTGTTGAAAACGAAAAAGGCAGATATATGTCTATGCCTATGACAAGTTGGAAGACAGCAAAGGGTGAAGAAGTAACAAGACCCGTATGCCATCCAATTTCTTCTTCGGCTCGTAAAGAACTTGAAGAAGCACTTTTCGCTGCCTATGAGCAGGAAATTAACAAAAACAACTAAATTTTAAGAAAGAACGAGGTAAAAAATTATGTTTAACAAAGCAAAGACATTCATTCAGACAAAGGTTCAGGCAGTAAAGGACTTCTGTGCAGAAAAGGTTTCTCAGAAGGCTCACGAAGTTCTCGACGGTACAATCGCAGAAGCGTATGTTGATACCGGTGTTAAGATTCTCATCGCTGTAGTCATCGGTGCTCTTCTTCTCGGCGGTCTTTACGCTCTCTTCAATTCAACCATTATGCCTACTGTCACAAGCAAAATCACAGAGCTTTTCAACTACGCTGGTTAAAGCTCAACAAAACAAAAAAAATCTATTACAAAAGAGCATCCGAAACAAAACGGGTGCTCTAAATTTTTAAGAAAGAAAGAGGTAAAAAATTATGTTTAACAAGATTAAGTCAATCGCAACAGGTGTTGCAAACAAGGTAAAGGGTTTTGTTTCAGCAAAGGAAACAGAAATGACAGCAAAGGCTCACGCAGTTCTTGACGGTACTGTTGCTGAAGCGTATGTGGATACAGGCGTTAAGATCCTCATCGCCGTTGTAATCGGTGCTCTTCTTCTCGGCGGTCTTTACGCTCTCTTCAACACAACCATTATGCCCACTGTTACAAGCAAGATTCAGGGTCTTTTTAACTACGCAGGATAAGCGAAAACAAAAATTAAATTTAAGAAAGAGGTAAAAAATTATGTTTAAGAAAATCAAGTCAATGGCTACAGGTTTAGCAAACAAGGTAAAGGGTTTTGTTTCAGCAAAGGAAACAGAAATGATGGCAAAGGCTCACGCAGTTCTTGACGGTACTGTTGCTGAAGCGTATGTGGACACAGGTGTTAAGATTCTCATTGCCGTAGTTATCGGTGCTCTTCTTCTCACACTTCTCTATGCACTCTTCAACGACACAATTATGCCTACCGTAACCGAAAAGGTCGAAGGTCTTTTTAACTACGCAGGCTAAATAATTTAAACGGGCGGAGCAGAAACTCTGCTTCGCCCATATTGGTGAGGACTGATAACTATGACTAAATTTATACAACCAATAGGACCGATAAGACCGATTTCACCTGAAAGGTTAATTGAACTCAATCCCGAAGAAGTTATAACCACCATTGTGAAGCTCGCTTGTATTTTTCTTTTCTACTTGGCAGTTCACAAGATTTCAAAAGTTGTAATCAGTAAAACACCCGGTTACAACAAAGAAAGCAAAAAAATCCCAATATATCATTGCATCAGTATTATTCTTGTGTCAAGTCTGCTAATTGTCTTTGGTTGGTCAATAGAACTTCTTAAAGGCATTATTCTTTTGCAAATATTACTCTATGCTTCGGTATCAGATATACAGACACACGAAGTTAAAGATTTCATTTCAGTTTTGATATTCATTACGGGCTTTATAGGTGTAACACTTTCAGATATTCCGATGATGCTTTTCAGTGGCTTGGCAATCGGCGGAGTGTTGTTAATCTGTGCTATGGTAAGCAGAAACAGACTTGGCGGAGCAGATGTTAAGTTATCTGCTTCCTGTGCTCTCTTGCTTGGTTTATCAAAGAGCATAGCAGGTCTTGTTATCGGTCTTTTCCTTGCGATAATTTGCAATATATATTTCAGCCATAAAAACAAAACAAAAGGCAAAGCTTTTCCGCTTGTGCCGTATTTATCAATTGGATTTATGACAGCATTTTTTGTGTAAATCTTGATAAGGTGTTTTAAGCGTGATATAATTAAAAAAACACAGTTTGAGAGGATTGGTTTTATGACCGAACAAGAAATAGTTGCTGATATTCTTCCTTCTTTAATTACTGCTTTTGTATCATTTATTGCTATGCTGACTAGCTATAAAGCGGCGAAGAATGCTTCAAAGCAATCTTTCAGTAATAATGTGGATAGTATGAAGTTCACACAAAAAGAAAAAGTAGCAGACCAAATTGCAGAGAAATCGGCAATTCTTTTGACAAAATGTGATCCTAATGTTCTTAATACTGTAATAAATGAAATTGTACCACGTAGTATATCTCACGAAGAGAATAGAAATATACGCACACGATTATTGGGAATATCTGATGAATTACAGACATTATCAAACATTATTAAAATGCTGACATATTCAATTTTTGAAGATGAAGCAATGTTGAACAAATTAGGTGATACAGGCAGTAAATTGGATGCTGTTTGTGAAAAAAGCTCTGCTATGATTTTGAAATTATGTGATATTTATACTGCTATGACTCCAGAAGGAAGTATTAAAAACTTAAATATAATGGAGGAAATATCAAAACTTCAAAGAACTTTTTCTGAAGAATATAAAGAGCCATATATACAGCTCCATCTTGCATTGTCCGACCTGATTTGGTATGTAAGACAACAATCAATTCCCAAAACAGAAAACAAGAAAATACACAAAAGAAACAAAAAAATAAAATAACAGAATTAACTTTATGCGTGCTTAAAATTAAGTACGCATTTTTTATTTTTAGTATAAAGGAGGTTAATTTCTCAATGAAAAACAGAACAGCGATAGGTATCGTCTGTATTATTCTTGCGGTGGCAGTAACCTTTGTTGTGTCACCCCTTGTAAACAACATCTCTGATAAGAAAACTGAGGTAGTCCGCTTTATTACCGATGTTTCTCACGGTACAAAGATTAAAGAAACAGATATTGAGCTTGTTGAAATTTCAAATTCAGCCTTGCCCGAAAAGGTAATTAAGGACAAGAAAGCGGTTGTCGGAAAATTCGCAACAGCAGATATATTCAAAGGTGATTTTGCAACCGAAAGCAAGGTAACTGATAATGCAAACACGGCTAATGATGTTATGGCTTCACTTAAAGGTGATAAGGTTGCTATGAGTATCACAATAAATTCATTTGCGGGCGGTCTTTCAGGTAAGCTTGAAAACGGTGATGTTGTAAGTATTTATGTTACCGATAAAGATAACCACACAGAAGTCCCGGCATCCCTTAAATATGTCAAAGTAATCACCACAACCACATCAGGCGGTATTGATGAAAACGATGTCGTTGAAAATGAGGACGGCAGCTTTGAGCTTCCTACAACAATTACGGTTCTTGTGTCTGTTGAACAGGCAAAAATCCTTGCAAACTACGAGGAAAGTGCAGTAATGCACGTTGCTCTCGTTTACAGAGGTGACGGTGCTACTGCAGATAAGTTCCTTAAAGCTCAGGACGATTATTTCACAAAAAAGAATGTAAGTGAGGCTGATAAGAATGGCTAAGATTATTGCTGTAATCGGTTCACCCGGTAGCGGTAAAACAACCGTTACTCTGAAATTGGCACAGGAGCTTTACTGCGCCACTACAAGCGGAGCAGTAATTTATCTTTCACCTTCTTTGAAAGTCCCTGCATTAGGTGTTCTTTTCCCAAACTACACACCTGACAGCATTTTCTCTCTCGGTACGATGTTTGATAAGACAGACATCTATGAGGAGGATGTTCTGAACCACTTGGTAACAGTTAAGGCTATGAACAACTTCGGTTGTCTTGGCTACAAGGCGGGAGAAAACAAATACGATTTTGCAACGCTTACGGAAGATAAGGTAAATGCACTTTTTGAGGTGCTTCACAAAATGGCAGGATATGTCTTTGTTGATTGCACAGATGAAGAAAATGACCTTATCTCACAGATTGCATTGAGAAATGCACACGAGGTTATTATGGTGCTTTCACCTGACCTTAAAAGTATGGTCTATCTTGCATCAAACGAGGAACTTTTCGGAAATAATGCTGAAAGAGCAATGAGAATTCTTAATGTGAATGAGAATGAACTTTATTCACCTGTTGATGATGTAAGAACCAATGTGAAGAACATTTCATATATCTTGCCTTACAGTAAGCAGATAAGAGGTCAGCACCTTGACGGTCTGCTTTACGAAAGAGCAAAGGATAAGAAATATCGCACAGAGCTTTCAAAGATTATAAACAAGATTATGTAAGAGAAAGGAAGAATTCAGATTGAAAAAGATTATAGGTGTCCTTATTGCAATGGCAGTTATTGCAACTGCATCTTCTGTTGTAGCTTGTGCTACGAATAACGAAGAAACTCCCGATATTCCCGAAACAGGAACAACCGAAAAAGATACAACAATCCCCGAAGAAACAACAGCCGAGGAAGTGAGTGATAATGCCGAAACTGCAACTACTGATGTGGAAACATCTACCGAAGCAGATGAAACAACAATGCCTGAATCTTCCGAAGGAGCTGAAAAAACCGACAATACAGATAGCGAAAGCAATGAGGAAGTTGAAAGTGCTACTTTTGAAGTTCTTGAGGACGGCGAAACCGTGGAAGATGATAGTGAAGCGGTAAATGATGAAGTCCCCGAAATTCCACAGACAGGTGATAAAAGAAAGTTTTTCCCTGCCGTTGCTACTTTCATCGTGTCCGGTATTGCTCTTGCATATTGTGTTGTAAAGGGTAAAAAGATTAAGAAAACAAAATCAAAGTGAACGGAGATTAAGTAATGCAGAAAATCATTGATTTTGTGCCGCTGTTATCGATGATTCAGGAGCATATCTCCTCTCGTTATGCGGCGGCACTTTCTGATTCAAGTAAATTGCCACAGCTCAGGTCATATATAGACAAATATCTTCTTGACACAGGTTATGTAGTTGAAGGACTTACACAAACCGAACTGAGCAATAAACTTTATTCCGAAATGGCTGAATACTCCATTCTTACCAAATATCTCGGCAGAGATAATATTGAAGAAATCAACATCAATGCTTGGAATGATATTGCTATTACCTATACTTCAGGTAGAACAATAAAAGCAAAGGAGCATTTCTATTCTCCCTCACACGCTGTCGATATTGTTAAGCGTTTGCTTCATCATTCAGGTATGATTATTGATAACTCCACTCCCATGTCACAAGGTCATTTGCCTAATAATACCCGTATTACGGCACTCAAAGAACCTCTTGTTGACGATGACGTGGGTGTTAGTGTTTCTATCCGTCTTTTGCATCCGTCAAGAATTAACAGAAAACAGATTATTTCTTCCGGTAATGCAACTGAAAAGATGATTGATTTTCTTTGTATGTGTATGCGTTACGGTGTTTCGATGGTTGTAGCAGGTGCTACATCATCAGGTAAAACAACACTTCTTAACGCACTACTCACAACAATTCCCGATGGTAAGCGAGTGTTCACCATTGAAACAGGTTCAAGAGAACTTTCACTTGTCCGAAAAAAGCAAGGCAAGGTAGTAAACAATGTAGTCCATACTCTTTCCCGTCCTTCCGATAACCCTGCATTTGATATAACTCAGGAAGACCTTGTTGTAGCTTCACTTCGTTTCAATCCCGATATTGTATGTGTCGGTGAGATGCGAGATGTTGAGTGTTATTCAGCAGTTGAAGCAAGTCTTACAGGTCATACCGTTGTATCAACAGTTCACGCATTTGCTGCTGATTCAGCACATATGCGAATTGCACTTCTTTGTCAGAAGCGTTTCCCCATCGACTTCAAAACTTCTCTTATGCAGGCAGGTCAGGCTTTCCCTATTGTTGTGTACTCTCATAAGTTAGAGAACAACGAAAGAAAGATTATGGATATTTCCGAGTGTGAGATACTTCCCAACGGTGATAGAGTATATCACACACTTTTCAGATTCAATATCACTAAAAACGAAATCGTAAACGGTAAATATGTTACCGAAGGCTATTTTGAACAGCCTGAAATAATGTCAGACAATCTAAAAAGAAAACTCCTGCAGTTCGGTGTACCACAGGAGGAATTAAACAAATTCTTAAAGAAGGGAGCTGATTATTAATGTATCTCCCAATGATTGCATCTATATTTCTCATTATAGCAATCGTATGTTTTCTTAATTTAACCCCGCAACAGATAACACAGGATTTAAGTTCTGTTGTATCAAAGAAACCAAATATTCGTGACAGAGCGAGAGCACTCAGAGCAGGAAAAAAGAAAACGGGCCCCGGTGCAAGACTTGAATATCTGCAATCAGCATTAAAGGCTTGCGGAAAAGAAGGAATGTTTGCTTTTATTTGTTCATCAGCATTAGTTCTTTTTGCCGTAGGTGCTGTAGTTGCTGTTTTAATAAATAATGTTTTCCTTATCCCTGCTTTATCGGTAGCATTTGCAATGATACCTTTTGTTTATGTCCGTAATATCATTGATATTTATGAAAAACAGACAAAACAGGAGCTTGAAACGGCACTTTCTATTATTACCTCATCATACGAAAGAAACGGCAATATTATTTTGGCAGTGCAGGAAAATTTAGATCATATCAAGCCACCTTTGAAAACAAGTTTTACAGCTTTCATCGGTGATGCAACAGCAATATCTTCAAGCGTTAAGCAGGCATTATATAATCTTAAAAACAAGGTTAATGATGAGGTTTTTCGTGAATGGGTAGATGCCCTTATACAGTGTCAGGATAACCAAGAAATGAAAGATACCCTGTCTCCCATTGTTTCAAAACTTATTGATGTTCGTCTTGTAAACAGTGAGCTTAATACAATGATGTCAGCCGTAAGAACAGAATACTACACAATGGTAGGTCTTGTTGTCGGTAACATTCCTCTCTTGTATGTTCTTAACAAGGATTGGTTTCATACACTCATATTTGAAACACCCGGTAAAGTCGTACTCGGTGTATGCGGTATCGTGATTGTTGTAACATATTTCTTTATGTTAAAGTTCACGAAACCCGTTGAATTCAAAAGATAAGGAGGCGGTCAAATGATAATGAAAATATGTATCGGTGTTCTTGTCGGAATCGGCTTATTTATGATACTCGCTGACCGTTTCCGTATTCCGTATATGAGAACATCAAAGGCGGTTAATAACCTTGCAAAGCAACAGAAAGAAAAAACAAGCAGTATTGATGTTTGGCTTTCCTCTGTTGCTTCTTTTATTGCCCGTAAAATTCGGTTGAATGAATTTAAGAAGGCTCAGTTGGAATCTGATTTAAGAACGGCTCAAATGGATATTACTCCCGAAATGTTTATGGCAAATGCCATTGTTAAATCCCTTATTGTGGGTGTATTTGCTATTCCCGTTCTCTTTATCTTCCCTATACTTTGTCCGATAATTATATTCCTTGCTTTCATTCTTTACCGAATGAATATTAAGGGTATATCAAACCGAATAAAGGCAAAAAGAGCAAAGATTGAATATGAACTTCCGAGATTTGTTTTCAAGATTGAAAAGTCCTTGATGCACAGTAAGGATGTGCTTGAAATGATTGAGTCCTTTGCTAAAAATGCGGGACCTGAACTCAAACACGAGCTTGATATTACTGCAGCGGATATGCACTCCGGTAACAATGAAATTGCTATCACAAGACTTGAAGCAAGAGTAGGTTCACCACTTATGAGTGATGTATGCCGAGGACTTATCTCCATTAACAGAGGTGATGTTAATACGGTGTATTGGAAATCCCTCTCAATGAAGTTTGCTGATATTCAAAGACAGCAGTTAAGACTTGAAGCTGAGAAGATACCGAAGAAAGTAAAAAAACTTTCTATGTGCCTTCTTTTCTGTTTTATGCTCATATATATCGTAGTTATTCTTGCCCAGATTGTTTCTTCTATGGGCGTTCTGTTCGGCTAACGGAGGTGTATATATGAAGAAACTTATTAAATCTAAAAAGGGCGAAGGTTATATTGATGTTGTAATCGGTATATTTGCAATGATGATGGTTCTCGTTGTTGTTCTTAATATCTTTCAGTTTATGACTCTGAAACAGGATCTTGACGAGATAAGCGGTCAGCTTATTGAAACAGCAACCTTTAATGGCTGTTTTGACAGTGAGTTTGATGAAAGAGTTGAAAGTCTGCAAAATCAGTTTTTTGACTTTAATGTGCGTACTGATGCAGAAAGTTATTTCAATGCAACCTATGAGCGTGTTCAGCTCGGAGACGAAATGGAAGTTTTTGTTTCGGTGCATACCTATGTGCAGGGACTTGGTATGTTCAGAATACCCGTAACAGTTACAAGCCACAGGTCAGGCATATCGGAAAAGTATTGGAAGTAGGTGTAACAAATGAAGCTGTTAAAATCAAATAAGGCAGAAGGATATATTGTCCCTTGTGTCTTTATTCTTATATTTGCGATGATATTCGCAATGATATTCACTTACTCTGCATCCATATCAAAGGTAAACCTTATGAGAGAAAACACAAAGGTTGTGCTTGACAGTTTTCTTACTCAAAATTCAACCGAAATATATAACAGTATCAAGCAAGGTAATGACTATACTGAAGCGATTGATACTGAAGAATTTCGCACATCTCTCATATCATTTTGCACATTGGAAATAGAGGACGGAATGTTATATAGTTATGATGCAGACGGAAAAGAACTGTATCACATAACAGAACCCGTACTCAGCTTCCGAGAAGCAAACGAACTTGAACTTGTAGTAAATTATACGATTTCAATTCCGTTATGGTTTGCAGGTCATCAGTTCCCATCTGCGAATATACCCATAGAGGTAACATCAATATTAACCGAAAAATTCTAATCACAGGAGGAAACAAAAATGATGATTCTTACAAGTAACCCCAACAAAAAGGAAAACAAAAACAACAAAATAATCGCTGCTCTCGTTGTCGGTATTATTGCAGTATCAATCTTTATTGCAGTAATGATTGGTAACTTTGTCGGCAAAGACACAGAAGAACCTACAACCGATATTACAACCGAACAGGCAGAAACGGTTGGCGATATTGTCATTGATGATGACATCACAGAAGAAAATGACAATGCTGAGAGCACTACCGAAAAAACAGAGACAGTTATTAAACTTGAAGAACCCACAGTAGAAAAAGTAACCACTACTCAGAAACCTACACAGCAGACCTCTACGGTAAAACCTGCTGAACCCGTAACACAGGGTAATCCTGCAGGAGTATCACAGGGCAACAGATATGAAGTAATTGATAACGGAAATGATAGTGTAAATGAGTACAGTTGCGGTAAAAAGGGACATCATTGTGACAGTAAAGAAACACATGACTTTATCGTAAGTCTTGAAAATAAAGGCTGTCCCCACTGCGGTTCACACTCTTGTAAGAGCTTCTACACTTACGATGAATGGGGAAATGCGTGTTATGACCCTACAAAGTGTGAAAGCTACAATGCAAAGAGTGACCCTTGTGAATACTGTCAGGAATGTGGCAAGAAGGTCGGCACAGGCTCCGGCGACACTTGTGTGAGATTTACAGTTGATACAAAGTGTCCCGAATGTGGCAAATCAGTAAAAGGAAAAACTTGTCATTCACATTAAAATATAAATCGGATTAAGCTCGGCGTAAAAGTCGAGCTTTTATTTTATTGAAAGGAAGATGATAGATATTAAAAAGGTAATTTCAATCCTCCTTGTTTTATGTACTTTACTTTCTGCAATACCGTATTCTGCATTTGCCCTCTCTTGGGACGGAAGTTCTGCAGGCGGTAGTACAAATGCGGTAAACGGCAGTTCAACGGGTTATGTAATCCGTTCCACAAGCGACGCAGCTTGCGTTGTCGGCTATCGTTTCTCTGCGGTTGATTCATCGGGTAATATGAAGGTTACGAAAGTTATCGATGTTTACAGAAACACATCGAACGGTGATAATGCCTATTCTACTTCCGCAAAATTCTCAACAAAGTACAACAAGAAACAGATTATAGCAAACAAAAATGCAAAATTAACTACAACTTATAATCAGACCAACTGTTATAAAGAAAAAGATATGGGCTTTACTACCACTCTACCTAACCCAAGTGGCGTAGAAACTTGGCAGAGTTATGAAGCTAATATCAACAAAGTGCTTTCAAAACTCGGTGTCGGTAGTGTAAGCAACATGAACTACGGCGATAAGGTTATTATTGAACCTCTGTTTGATGTTTGTCTTGCAGGTGAATATCAGGCATTGACAGTTTCAGAAATAGCCTATTGCGGACGAAGTGTATTGGGCGGTTCAAGTACAGGCGGTACAAGTAACGGTACATCCTCAACTTGGGGATTTATTTCAAACTACACAAATCGTATATGGCCCAATAAACTTTATACACCTGACGGTCAGGGTTTATGGACAGCAGCAAGTGCAATCGGCAGTTCATCAAAAGCAACTTTTGATAATATAATTTCAAAGGGTTATGGTGCAGGTATTGCATACAATGAAACCACAAATAAGACCTACACCATTAAGTTTAATGGTAACGGCAGTACAAGTGGTTCAACTGCATCTATGACAATGACTTATGGTGTTGCTAAAAATCTTACTGCAAACGGCTTTAAGAAAACAGGTAATTCCTTTGTGAAATGGAATACAAAAGCCAACGGTTCAGGTACAAGCTACACGAATAAGCAGTCGGTTAAAAACCTTACTTCAACTCAGGGTGCAACGGTTAATCTCTATGCACAGTGGGACCCTTACGACTTGAAGGTTTATTACAATGCTAACGGCGGTGCTCTTAATTCAGACACTTATTACCTTTCTTCAAAGAATGTGTATAAGGAATCTGACAGTACAAGATATTATCAGACTTGGACATACAATTCCACAAAAACAAACGGACTTGTAAACGCTTCAACCTTTGGTATGTACCGAACAGGTTACAGATTTACCAAATGGGGAACAAGTTCTTCGGGTGGTACACTCTTTGACCAAGATGATGCAACAATTAAACCCACAGATATTCATTCAAGTATCAGTAGTGGAGATTGCACAAGAACGCTCTATGCCCAGTGGACACCAAACACCTACACAATTAAGTTTGACGGAAACGGAGCTTCAAGCGGTTCGACAGCATCAATGTCAATGACCTACGATGTAGCAAAGAACTTGACAGCCAACGGTTTCACAAAGTCCGGTTATCACTTCTCAGGTTGGAATACAAAAGCTGATGGTAGCGGTACAAGTTATTATAATAAGCAGTCGGTTAAGAACTTGACGGCAACTCACGGAGCTACGATTACTCTTTATGCTCAGTGGGATACAAACTCATACACCATTGCTTTTGATGGTAACGGAAATACAGGCGGTACAACTTCAAGTATGACTATGAAATTTGATGTTGCAAAGAACCTCAATAAAAACGGTTATACAAGAACGGGTTATACCTTCTCCAAGTGGAATACGAAATCTGACGGTAGCGGTACTAACTACACAAATCAGCAGTCGGTTAAGAACCTCACAACAGTAAATGGAGGTATCTTCTATTTATATGCACAGTGGACTCCTAACACCTATACTATCAAGTTCAACGGTAATGGAGCTACAAGTGGTTCAACAGCATCTATGACAATGACATACGATGTTGCAAAGAATTTGACTGCCAACGGATTTAAGAAAACAGGATATATCTTTGACGGTTGGAATACAAATTCAAGCGGTACGGGAACAAACTATACCGATAAGCAAAGTGTAAAGAACCTCACATCAACAAATGGCGGTACGGTTACTCTCTATGCAAAGTGGAAGCCTATAACCTACACAATCAAATTTGACGGAAACGGAGCAACGGGCGGTTCAACTGCATCAATGTCAATGACCTATGATGTTGCAAAGAACCTTACTGCAAATGGCTTTACGAGAACATCATATAAGTTTATAGGTTGGAACACAAAGGCTGACGGAACAGGAACTAATTACACAAATAAGCAGAGTGTAAAGAACCTTACTACAACCAACGGAGCAACAATTACCCTTTATGCAAAATGGGAATATGACCCGGTACTTGCAGTAAATGAATGTGATGTTTACAGCGGGGCAAAGAGCAATAAAACAACTCTCTTTGGTATCACAACGGGCAATGTCTTTGACGATTATGTTTATAAAACAGATTACCCGACAATCGGTGATACAGTATGGTATAACATTTATTTTCCTGCCGAAAAAGAGAACTTCAAAGCAAGACAGTATGTAAGGTATAAGGGTGGCTCTTGGACAACGAGAGATGTAACCCTCAGCAGTTCAAGCTCTTCGTCACAGTGGTTCCCGGTACAGTTTACGGGTAATTACAAGACAATAACTGCAGGGCAGCAGTATTTCGAGATTCAGGCTAAAACTGATTGGATTGATTCATCGGGTAATGTCAAGAAAAATGGTACTGTTAAGACATTCTATATCCCGATTAAACCCGTAGTTTACAGAACACAGGTAACTGCAACGGGATATGAAGGAACAACTGTTGCTTACAACGGTTCTTCAGGTTCAAACGGTAAGCTCTATTCCGGTCAGCATATAAAGATTGCCTATAAATATACGGCTGATAATACTTGGTCTGCTACTGAATATCTGAGAGGTTCAATGTATCATTATAACGGCTCAAAGTGGGCAAATGTTTACACTTCTAATAGCGGTTATGATGCTGCAAAGAATAAGGTAGGTATTTCAAAATCTTTACCTGTTACTCTCAACAGTTCAATCGGCACTTATACGGTTCCCGTAACAAGTCAGAATAAGTTAAGGTTTAACCTTGAAACTTGGTGGTCAAATGATAAAACTCACACCTTTGAAGAAACTTGGTACGATTTACCCGTAGTGAAATCTGATGTTGCTTTGACAAAGATTACTCTTGTTGATTCATCAACAAAGGCAACTCTTGATACAAATAATCTTAAAGCAGGTCAGAGTGTTCTTGTAAGGTACACTTATAAAAACAACACAGATGTTAAAGTCTATGTTGAAGGTTTTAAGAATGACAAGACAAAGATAAACGGTGTGTATGCTATTCCTGCAAACTCCTCAATTACTGTTGACGGATACACATTTATTGTACCGAACAAGAGAAATATCAATATTTGGGGCGGTGTTTACCTTGAAGGTATGGGTATTTACAACACTGATTATGAGTCAAATGGAAGTAATAACGCATTAACACTTGCTTGTAAGGTTAAACACCCATTAACACTTGAACCGATCACTCCTAATGCTGATTATAGAGAAAACACAGAAGTAATCACAAGCTATTGGCTCAAAAACTCATATTCAGATGATTATACCCCTGCTGAAGATGTATCAATTAAATTCTGTGTGTATAAGGGTTCAAATCTCGTATACAGTTATACCAAAACAAAGGCAATAGTTCCCGGTGGACTTAATAACTTGATATATTTCAAGTGGAAAGTACCGATAGGATTTAACAATACGGATGTTAAGATAACGGCTGAAATTATAGATGACGGTGCATCGTACAACAAGGTAACAAAGAATTACTCAACGATACCATATAAGATTGTTCAGACTCCTGACACACAGTTTGAAAAGAAAGGCCCATCAGGCTTTTCCATTCCTGCTGATACCTATACAACAGGTACAGCTTGTGAATGGTGGGAGTATGTTTATGAAGGCGGTCAGTTTGTAAAGAAACAGTATTATACAGGTCTTGCAAGTGGCTCAATTAAAATTGAACCGAAGAACACACAGACAGCCACAAAGAACGGCAGTTATTGGTATATGAATTCAGGCTACGGAATAACGATGTCACTTAATAACGGTACTAATCCCTCAAAGACTGGTTATCCGACAGCACCTGCTAACTCATATACACTTCCTCAGTATGGTATTGCATATTTCCCTGAGTACAGTTACTCAAAGGACAGCGGAAAGATTACAACACTCGTTCTTTCGGGCGGTAAATGGATATTCTCTGCTACAGGTTCTTATGGTAATGTGCACTTTACACCTCTTTGGTATCCTGACGGTGAGTATATCGTAAGAGTTGAGCTCAGCGATATGTGGACACCTTCAGGTATGATGAAGAAAGAGTATAAATCAAACACAATTAAAATCAAAGACTCTGCATACGATGATTGGTATGTAGGCAGATAAATTCACTTTAAGGGCGGCTTAAAAAGTCGCCCTCACTTTTTAGGAGGACGACAAAATGGTATGTAATTACAGTAATTCAATCGCAATAAAATACGGCATTAATGCCGCCCTTATTGCAGGATATATAAAAGAAGAATTAAAATATACGGATTTTTATGTGGCCGATGCTCCTTGGGAGAGATTGACCATTAAGAAACTAACAGGTGCATTTCCTTTCTTGGGTGAAAAAGCCGTAAGAAATGCAATAAGAAGACTTAAGAGAGGAAATATTCTCGTTTCAAAACAGTATGGCAAGGAGCATTTTGACCACGCCAACTATTACAGCATTACGGCACACGGTTATGCCGTAATGAGAGGAGACGAAAATAATGAATGAAAAAAGAATGGCGGGAACTTATGAAGTAATCCACGCCTTTGAAATCGGCAAGAAGGAAATCATAATCGGCAGAGATGACAACGCTTCTCCAGATGAAAGATTTGTTGTTGCCAACTATGAAAATAACGGCATATTTGAAAGATATGTTGATGCACTTGTCGGCAACGATTATGCAGAAATCTCAAAGATTTTTGCTGAACGAATTAAGAACGAAGCTGAACTTGTTATTGAAGAAATCTCAAAAATTGAGGTTGATACTACACCTATTTACGCTGACGGATGCACAGTTATTAAAACTGAAGACTCTATAAAAAATAAGGTTGTAGTTATCAAAGCTGATGTATTCAAACCCGAATATCAGATTGCAACAATGCAGTTGCAGCTTTGTACGGGAGGTTTTGGTGCAGAGCGTAATTCAAGAGGTTCAGCCTGCTTCTGTACTAATTTGTATAGCGGTAAAGAGTCAAGATATGAACGCCGTGATGTTCTCGGTGTCATTGAAAAAGACAAACTCCCCGAATGGGCAAAGCAGAGATTAGATGAGATTCAGAAAGAACGAGCCGAAAAGAGAAAGGAAAGGGATGCACGATGAATGATTTGTATATAACTCCGATTACAACAAACCTTGAAAAATACACCTTCAGGCAGAGCAATCAGTTGTATCAACAGACAGGCTGTATAGGTTATCTTCGTGCTGACCTCGGTTCAAGCGGTAAGGAATTTCATTCCACTTGGAACGATACTTGTTCATTCTTTAAAACAGATGAGTTCAAAAAAGAGTTTGACGATGTTATTAATGCACTCCGTCTTGATGAAAAATACGGCAAAATGCTCGGTGACAGAACAAGTCTTTCAAAGTATTGCCACGATAATGCAAAGCAGTACAGTGGCGAAGATAAACAGTATTTCGGTGTAAGAGTTGACACAGATAATCACACTTATCTGTTAAGGCTCAATCCAAGACAAGGTGAATACAATCTTTATTGTTATTGCTATGTAAAGAAGTATCTTGAAACACAGCTTGTTCAGGCAAGTAAGGGTATCAGGTTTATAACCCCTCATTACAGAGAAATATTCAGAATACCCGATGGTGACAAGATAAGAATTATTCACTCGGACGGTGAAAGGTATGATAAGACATGCAGATATATAGATGATTACCACACAGAGGTTGGTGACAGATTATATCATATCTGTGAGTTTGCAGAGCTTATGGAGAGAAACGGAAGAAAGGTTATTCCTCTTCGTTCATCTCTTCCCGAAAGATGTTACAATGTGCTGCCTTCAGACGGCAGACTCATTATCATTACCAAAGGTGAAAGCGGATACACGGATGTAAATGACAGTAACAATTCATCCGAAAAGAACAAAGAACTTGCTGACGGGCATAATGCTGAAATGGGTGTTACAAAAGCACAGGCAGAAGCAATGCTTTCAGGCTCAATGTTCGGTTGGAATACTCCCGCAGCAGACCCGAAGAACTATAACGAACAAGGAACACTTATTCGCCCAAATCAGCACGAGCGAGGTGAAGCACGATGAGCTTCATCGTCAGAAATGAAAGTTGATGAAAAGAAATTAGGTTGTAAAAATTGCAGATACCGAAACGGATATGTGTGTAATATCTGTTGGAAAAAAGTATATGAAGAATTCTACGATGGAAAGGAGAAGGTAAATGGCAAAGAAAATGAAAGTAAGCAAAACTCAGATGAAATTTGAAGTGCTTGAAAAACTTGCTTCACTTGGCATTAACACAGAGGAACAGCTTGAAAAACTGACACCAAAGGAACTATTGGGTGTTGAAAGTCTTTCTTTTAAAGAGATTGAGCTTATCGGACAGCTTCAGGAATGTGTAAACGAAAACTTGTTGTTTTCCTTTCTTACCGCAGATATATCAGTCATTACAGAAGAACCAAAACCTGAAAAACCTAACAAAAAGAAAAAGGCAGACAGTGAGGTGACAACTGATGGCGAGTAAATTACAAATAATCACAGCTATGTTCAATGATGAAGTAGGTAAAGTTACAAATAGTCTTGATAATTGGACATCCTTTCTGAGAACAGCATCCAATAACTTTAAATACAACTTCGTTGAACAGATATTAATTTATTCTCAAAGACCTGATGCAACTGCCTGTGCAGAGATAGGTTTTTGGAATGACAAAATGCACCGTTGGGTAAATCGAGGAGCTACGGGTATTGCATTGTTTGATTATTCAGGCAGTTATCAGAAGTTACGATATGTTTTTGATGTTTCTGACACAAATTCTTTTTACGGCTATGAGGTTCCCCGATGGGAAGTCAAAGACCGTTATCACGATGAAGTAGCAGAAGCTCTTACAAATGCTTTCGGTGATACAGCCGAGGGTGGACTTGAAAGCGTAATTGACGATACTGCAAGAAATATGGTTGAAGATAATATTCTTGATTATCTTTCTACCGTCAATGACAGTAAATACGGCAGTTTCCTTGAAGAACTTGATGATGACAATATTTCGGTTATCTTGAAAAATGCACTTTCTGCTTCAATCGGATATATGATGATGACAAGGTGCGGTATCAATGCTGACGAGTATTACGACAGAGAAGATTTTGAAGATATTTTCAATTTCAATACCCCTTCAAGTGTTATTGCAATGGGTATGGCAGTAAGCGATATTGCGGAAATGGGACTTCGTGAAATCGAAAGCACCGTAAAAAATATCGAAAAAAATGAGAAAAAAAGAAATCGCACATTTGATAATAATTTCTCGTTAGAGTATGATGAAAGTGCAAAAACAAAAAACGAAACCGAAAGGAGTAATGAAAATGTCACAGATGACTTACAGACAAGTGGGAGATTATCAAATCCCGAACCTGACCCTACCGCAAGAGGAGAACGTTACTCTTGGGAAGTACGGTATGCTGAGGAAGAAATTCCTACAGGAACACAGGAAAGTCTATTTCGCACAACTGATAGCGAAGGGCGAACTGATGAGAACAATCAAACAGACGGAAACCGAAGCGGAACAGATGATGACTCAGCTTACAGAACAGTTGATGAAGTCACAGGGAGTGACGGAGGAACTGAAAGAGCAGAATCAGATGCAGTGGGTTCGTATGATGAACAACATCAGGATGACAGCCGAGGAAACAGTTCTGAAGGAACTGATTTACAGTTAAGCGGACACGACTTCGATGCTCGTTGGAACGGCATTGAATATTTCCACCAAAACAAACAAAAAAACGAGTTAATAAAAACTTTCTTAACTCCACACAGAGAAGAAATCGCTATGTTCTATGAAAGTCACCAAGACAAAAAAGAACGTAGCGATTTTATTAAATCTTTCTTTAATTCAACACCTTACGAAATGACACTTTCAAACGGTGTTAAAGCAGGCTTTGAAGCCTATTCTGATGCTATCAGATTGTGGCGTGATGACGGAACGGAACTTCGTGAAGCTTGGGAAAAGTGGTTTCAGATTGAGCGTTCCGTTTTCGGCATGATACTGATTGAAGAATGGACAGAGCCACAGGCTTTGTTGTTGCCCGGCGTTGAAAATCAGATTGAGTTTATCGGCACAAAGGTAAAAGATGCAATTCTTCCGTTACCGCAAGGTGCTATTGACTATGTTCTCGGTGCGGGTAGTGGCTTTAGTGAAGGTAAAATGCGAGTGTATAGACAGTTTACCGAGAGCCTTTCAAAGGAAGATAATATCAAATTCTTAAAGAATGAATATGGTATAGGTGGCGGAACTGATGCTATCCCCGGTACGGGGTATTGGCATAATCACGATGCTAAAGGTATTGAAATATCCGACCATTACAGTGTGCCTGAAAGAAGAACTCTCCTTAAATGGAACTATGTTGAAAAGCGTATTTCCGAACTCGTAAAACTTGACAGATATTTAAGTCCGAAAGAAAAGGAAATGTATCCTCAATGGCTTGATGAACAAATGGCAAAAGAAGCAGCTTGGAAAAAGACGAATGAAATTCGACAATTTATCCGTGAGGCTCCCGAAGAAGAACAGGCACCAAAAGAATACAGATACGAATATAACCTCGGCGATACTGTATATATCGGTGCAGATGAATATACTATTCTTTCACTTGAAGACCCTGTAATTCTTAATGACAGTCAATATCCATTATTCAACAAGGAATTTTCAAAGGATGACTTTGAGAAAAAGGTAAAAGAAAACCCTGCTAACAATCACTTGAGGATTGAAGTAGAGGTTGAAAGACCTATTGAGGATAACGAACCCGAAACAGAGGTTGATGAAAGCAATAAGCCTGACTTCTTGGTTCAGTATGAGCAAGTAAAAAAGGAAAATCCCGATGGTGTTCTTCTTATGCACACAGGCGGTTTCTATATCGCCTTCGGCAAGGATGCTCAAACAGTTTCAAAGTTCACACATTATACCGCTCCGGGAAAGAATTTCTACGGAAATGTATTTACTCCTTGTTGTGAAGTTCTCGATTTCAATCTCAGCTACTGTCAGCAAGAGCTTTACGCTAATAATAACATTAACATTGTTATTATGGAGGTTGACAAAGGTGTTGTTGACAGATTCCCTACACCTTCGGTTGAAGATATATCTGAAACATTTGATGTCGAATATACCGATGCTTTCTTCGTTAATGACGGCAGTAACAATGTTGAGTGGGTGTACTACAATCCTGACGGCAATGACGGTAAGGGACAGTTTGTTAATAACCTTTTCTCTTATGAGGATATTCTAAAAGCAGCAGAACTTCATACGGATGAAATAGAGTTCTTTGAGTATCTCGGTTCAGTTGCTCATCAGACACTTTCGGATTACGGCACAAAAGAATATAAGGAAGATTATGAGTATTTCCATTCTGCTGTTGATTTGACCGATTGCACAAAGGAAACTATGCAGGCTCTTATTGAAGAAGCAAAGAGCATAGAAAAGCCTATATTGAGTTTTGTTCAACCGGAAACGAAAGAAACAGAAGTATTATACAAGGTTCTTTCTGCATTAAAGATTGAAGATATTGACCTGACTTATGAGGGTGGTATTCTTGTTGCAAGAGATAACGATAATCTCTGG
>JAXJQQ010000022.1:0-59806 GCA_036311065.1 Acutalibacteraceae bacterium
AAGAAGCACCGTCAAGCTGTGAAAGCATTTCAGAAACCTTTACGGGGAAGCCGCAGTGGTCTGTGTCTCTACCGTAGGGTGATGTCTGTGTAACCTGACCGGGAAGTGAGGTGGGAGCCATCTGACCGCCGGTCATACCGTAAATTGCATTGTTTACGAAAATAATTGTAATGTTTTCGTTTCTTGCGGCTGCGTGAACTGTTTCAGCAGTACCGATTGAAGCGAGGTCACCGTCACCCTGATATGTAAATACAATGTGGTTATCGGGGTCGGAACGCTTAAGACCCGTTGCAACAGCAGGAGCACGGCCGTGAGCAGCTTCAACCATATCGCAGGCAAAATAATTATAAGCAAGAACAGAACAGCCAACAGGTGCAACACCGATTGTTTTGCCTTCAATTCCGAGTTCGTCAATAACCTCAGCAACAAGGCGATGAATAATACCGTGAGTACAGCCGGGACAATAGTGAAAAGGAACATCACAAAGTGACTTGGGTTTATCAAATACTACCATTATTCATTACCTCCTTCGTTAGCTTTTCTGATTGATTCGAGCACCTGCTCAGGTGAAGGAATCATACCGCCCACTCTGTTACAGAGTGTTACGGGCTTTTTGGAATGTGTGTAAAGTCTGATATCTTCAATCATCTGACCCATTGAAAGCTCAACGGAGATAAAGCTCTTAACCTTATCTGCTGCTGCTTCAAAAGCCTTTTTGGGGAAGGGCCAGAGAGTAATGGGACGAATCATACCAACCTTGATGCCTTCCTCTCTTGCCTTCACAATTGCATTTTTTGCAACTCTTGCGGCAATACCGTAAGCGGCAACACAGATTTCAGCGTCATCCATCATGTATTCTTCATACATTACTTCGTCTTCTTCAATCTTCGCATATCTTTCATATCTTGCAAAGTTGAGCTGTTCAAGCTCTTCGGGAATAAGTGAAAGAGAATTGATGATATTCTTCTTTCTTTCGCACTTTGTGCCCGTTACTGCCCATGACTTGTCATAGTCTGCAACAGCAGCTTCCTCAAGAGAAACAGGCTCCATCATCTGACCCATTGTACCGTCAGCAAGAATCATTGAAGTCATTCTGTATTTTTCGGCAAGGTCAAAGCCTTTAACGGTGAGATTTGCCATTTCCTGAACTGAGCAGGGAGCAAGAACAATCATTCTGTAGTCACCGTGACCGCAGCCCTTTGTAGCCTGGAAATAGTCTGACTGAGAGGGCTGAATACCGCCAAGACCGGGTCCGCCTCGCTGAACATTAACTACAAGAGCAGGAAGATCACTGCCTGCAAGATAGGAAAGACCTTCAGCCTTAAGGGAAATTCCGGGGCTTGAAGATGAGGTCATAACTCTTTTACCTGTTGAAGCAACTCCATAAACCATATTGATTGCCGCAACCTCACTTTCAGCCTGAAGGAAGCAACCGCCGATTTTGGGCATCTTCTTTGCCATATAAGCAGCAATTTCAGTCTGAGGAGTGATGGGATAACCGAAGTAATGACGGCAACCTGCAAGAATAGCGGCTTCTGCAATTGCTTCATTACCTTTCATAAGAACTTTTTCAGCCATTTTTCTTACCTCACTTTTCTACCTTGATAATGCAGTCGGGACACATTGTTGCACAGAAAGCACAACCGATGCACTTGCTTTCATCTGTCATTTCAGCAGGTGAATGACCCTTTGCATTGATTTTATCCTTGGCGATAACAAGGATTTTTTTGGGGCATGCAAGCACACAAAGGCCGCAACCCTTACACATATCTGTATTAAACGTTACCTTAGGCATAAATTTACCTCCGATTAAAATAATTTACTTTGTAAAACCAAGGGAAAAAGCTTTTCTGCTCTGCCCCCGATTTCTTCACATACTCTTTCTTCAGCACTTGTGAATACGAGGGGCAAGCCTGACATATCACAAAGCTTTTTCACCTCAGCCTCTGTTGAAAGCACATCCTCAGCTTTTGTAAGTGAGCCAAGATTTGAATTGTTGATAATACCCGTGAATTTCATACCGGAAGCAGCCTCAATTTCTTTCAGCACAACGAAAGCATCTTGGGCATTTTTAGTCAAAGGACGGTAGAAATTAACAACGAAAAACATATCATAAGCATTTTCGCTCATAAGTGACGGAGCAAATCTTCCGAGAGCGACTGCCCCTGCATCGTCACCGCCGATATCCATAACTGCATAAATGCTTTTATCGTGGATAACACGGTACATGCTCTGAGGCAGAGAAGGAATATCAAGATTTGTGTTGGCAAATTCAGAACAAATCAGGTCAATTCCGAGCTCCTTGAGCTCCTTTTCACTGTCCTTTGTACGGAAATAGGGATTTACAATATCAAGGTCTGCAATGACAACAGGAAGATTCTGTTTTTTCAGTTGCTTGGCATAGTTAACGGCAATATTTGTTTTACCGCTGCCGTAATGCCCTGCAAATAAGCTTACTCTTTTTGGCAACATAATCCTCCTTCGTTTTTTTGCTTAAATTATATTATAAAACTTTTGTATGCTTTTTTCAACAAAAACTGAGTTTAAAACTGAAGAAATTCATCTTTTAACAGCCACTGTATTTGTTGAATTTGACGATAGATTACAGCTTATTTCTCTGAATCTTACCGCTGATTGTTTTAGGCAGCTCATCTCTGAATACAACGATTCTGGGATACTTATAGGGAGCTGTATTTTTCTTAACGTAATTCTGGATTTCCTTTTTGAGCTCTTCTGTAGGCTCAGTGCCCTTTGTAAGAACAATACTTGCCTTTACAACCTGACCTCTGATTTCATCGGGAGCGGCAGATACACCGCATTCAAGAACATAAGGAAGCTCCATAATAACATTTTCAATTTCAAAGGGACCTATGCGGTAGCCTGACGACTTGATGACATCATCAATACGGCTGACATACCAGAAGTAGCCGTCTTCGTCTCTCCATGCTGTGTCACCTGTGTGGTACATTCCGTCGTGCCATACTTCGGCAGTTTTTTCTTCGTCACGGTAGTAGCCCTTGAACAGACCGCAGGGAACCTTCTTATCGGTTCTTACGATAATTTCACCGGTTTCACCGTCAGGACAGGGATTGCCGTCAAGGTCAACAATGTCAATATCATAACCGGGAATAGGCTTACCCATTGCACCGGGCTTGGGTGTTGTTCCCACAAGGTTACCGATGGTAAGTGTTGTCTCAGTCTGACCGAAGCCTTCCATAATAGTGAGGCCGGTTGCCTTTTTGAACTGATAGAATACCTCGGGATTAAGTGCTTCACCTGCAGTTGTTGCATATCTGATAGAGGAAAGGTCGTACTTGGACAGATCCTCTTTGATAAGCATTCTGTACATTGTGGGCGGAGCACAGAAGGTTGTGATATTATACTTTTTGAACATCGGAAGAATTTCTGATGCATCGAAACGGTCAAAGTCAAAGGTGAATACTGCACCTTCACTCATCCACTGACCGTAGAACTTGCCCCAGAGTGCCTTACCCCAGCCCGTATCAGAAATTGTAAGGTGCAAATCCGTGGGCTGAACACTGTGCCAGTATTTAGCGGTTATGAAGTGACCGAGTGCATACTTATATGAGTGGCAGGCAATTTTGGGATAACCCGTTGTACCGGAGGTAAAGAACATAAGCATTGAATCATTACCGCAGGCAGAATCCTCTTCCCTTGTGAAGATACTTCTGAAGAGCTTATATTCCTTATCAAAGCTGTGCCAGCCTTCCTTTTCACCGTTTACAACAACCTTAACCTTAAGCCCGTCATACTTCTGACTTGCAAGGTCAACCTGGTTTGCGGTTTCGCCGTCTGAAGTGCAGATAATTGCCTTAACGCCTGCAGCCTCAAAGCGGTACTCAAAATCGTGCACAACAAGTTGATTTGTTGCAGGGATAATAACCGCACCGAGCTTGTGAAGAGCAAGGGCTGTTATCCAGAACTGGTAGTGACGCTTTAAAACGAGCATAACTCTGTCGCCCTTTTCGATGCCGAGACTCTTGAAATAGTTTGCTGCACGGGCGGATTCTTTTTTCATCTCATTGAATGTAAAGCGTCTTTCTGTTTTATCGTTTGAAATATGAAGCATTGCAAGCTTATCAGGGTATTTATCTGCAATTGCATCAACAACATCAAAAGCGAAGTTGAACTTATCCTCGTCTTTAAAGGAAATATCCTGAAGAACACCGTTTTCATCCTCAGTAGCTTCAACAAACTTTTCAACAACAAGGTCGTGCTTTGCCTTTGTTGCTGTACGGACTTCATTTTCAACCTTCTGCTCAATTGCCTCTTCGCCCGCAATAACAACTGCAAGGAAGGTGCAATCCTCACCGTCAACGGCTATCATACCGTGAGGAGTTGAGCTTCTGTAATAAATGCTGTCCCCTGCTTCAAGAATTTCTGTATGCTTACCAACACATATTTTAAGCTTACCTGAAAGCACATAGTCAAACTCCTGACCGCTGTGAGTTGTGGTAGCAATTTTTTTATCCTGAAGTTCTTCTTTATATTCATACTTTGCAAGGTAAGGCTCAGCAAGCTTGTTGCGGAAAAGAAGGGCAAGATGATCAATTTCAATACCGTCATCTTCATCCTTTGAAATGATTTTACCTTGATTTTTTCTTGTAACCACATAAGAAGAAAGATTACTGCTTCGGCCTTCAAGAAGGTCAGTTTTGCCTATATTGAACACCTTTGCACATTTATGAATAAATGAGAAGGGCAAATCATCTGCACCTGATTCATAAGAAACATATTCTTCCTCGCTAAGGTCAACCTTCTGAGCCATTTCAGACTGACTGTAGCCTGCAATTTCGCGCATTTCCTTTATTCGGAAAGCCACCTCTTTAAGCTCGTTATCCATCTTATTAAGTTCCACTGTTTATGCCTCCTGTCATAATGATATAGGACAAAAAATAAACCCGTCCCAAAGCTTAATCTTTGAGACGAGTAATAATCAAATCAATACCCGCGGTACCACTCAAATTGCGGTTTTAAAGCCGCCACCTCAGGCTCCTGTAAGCCCTATGCATTAACGCAGCAATCACGAAAGGTATCTACTAATCCTAAAGGATGTTCGGACCTTCAGCTCAGAAGTGATAGGATTGTGAAGTATAATTTTATCGGCATTCCAGCACCGCCGACTCTCTGAAAAAATATTGCTTCATCCGTCTTCGTCACAGCTTTTAATATTCAATTGCAAGTATTTTAGCACTTTAAGAAATTAAAGTCAATATATTTTATACATTTTTTATGTTTTTTTATAAAGAAAAAACCTTCATTGCATTTTTATAAAGGATTTTTTCTTCTTGTTCGGAAGAAAGCTCCAATTCCTTGAATCTTCCGAATTCTTCTTCATGGCTCCACATGGGAAAATCCGTTCCGAACATTACCTTGTCACTACCGTAAATTTCTATAAGCTCCTTCACCTGTTCATTAGTCAGCCAATCAAAGGTTGAACAGCAGTCAACATAAAAATTTTTGTATTTATGAAGCTTTTCAGCAGCTTCCTTCCAACAGGACCAGCCGCCGAAATGAGCACCGATAACAGTAAGGTTTTTATACTTTTCCAAAACGGGCACAACATTATCGGGATTAGAAAATCCGTAACGTGTATCACCGGTGTGAAGGAATACGGGAAGCTTACCTTCACATAAGTCATAAATTCTGTCACATTTCGGGTCATCTATTCTGAATTTCTGAAAATCGGGATGCATTTTAACACCCTTGAGTCCGAGTTCAATAATCTGGCTTACATCCTCTTCAATTGTATCGGAATCAGGATGAAGTGTGCCGAGACCTGTCATAAGGCCATCGGATTTTTTTACCGTGTCAGCGATAAATGTGTTGATTGATGAAACCTGACGCGGTGTTGTTGCAACGGAAAAAACAATATAATGTGTAACACCTATTTTTTCACCACTTTTAATAAGTGTGTCATATCTTCCGTCATAGCACATATCAATATTATAAAATTCAGATATACCATGTACGGCTCTGTCTGCAATTTTATCGGGATAAATATGGCAATGGCAGTCAATAATGGGACTGTTCATTTTATCATCTCTTTTTGGTTTCAAGTATTAAGGTGCTCCATTTTTCGGAGCACCCTTGATTATTATGCTGTTTCTACTGAGTTTGCCTTCTGAAGTCCGTATTTTTCAATAGCGTCTTCTCTCATTTTATATTTGAGGATTTTACCGGCAACATTCATGGGGAAGGAGTCTACAAAGTCAACGTATCTCGGCACCTTATGCTTTGCCATATGGTCTCTTACATACTGCTTCATTTCATCCTCTGTCATACTCTCCCCTTCTTTAAGGATAATGCAGGCGGCAATTTCTTCACCGTACTGTTCATCAGGTACACCGATAACCTGAACATCACTTACCTTAGGATGAGTATAAATAAATTCTTCAATTTCCTTCGGGTAAATATTCTCGCCGCCACGGATAATCATATCCTTGAGTCTGCCGGTGATACGGTAGTTACCGTCCTCTGTTTTGCAGGCAAGGTCTCCTGTATGGAGCCAGCCGTCCTTATCAATTGCAGATGCTGTTGCCTTGGGCATCTTATAGTAACCCTTCATAACATTATAGCCACGGGCAACGAACTCACCTGTTGCACCTACGGGAAGATCTTCCCCCGTTTCGGGGTCAACAATCTTGCACTCGATTTCGGGGAGTGCTCTGCCGACGGTGCTTACACGAACCTCAAGAGAATCGTCAGTTGAGCTCATTGTGCATCCGGGTGATGCTTCGGTCTGACCGTAAACGATGGTAATTTCGCTCATATGCATTTTTTCAACAACATCCTTCATAACGGAAATGGGACAGGGTGAGCCTGCCATAATACCCGTTCTCATATGAGAAAAGTCCGTTTTCGGGAAGTCAGGATGCTCAAGCATAGCAATAAACATTGTGGGAACACCGTGGAACGCAGTAATTTTTTCCTGATTGATGCAGGCAAGAGACGGCTTCGGAGTGAAATACGGAAGCGGATAAAGTGTTGCACCGTGAGTCATTGAAGCGGTCATTGCAAGAACCATACCGAAGCAATGGAACATGGGAACCTGAATCATCATTCTGTCAGCAGTTGATAAATCCATTCTGTCACCGATACATTTACCGTTGTTCACTACGTTGTAATGGGTAAGCATAACACCCTTGGGGAAGCCTGTTGTACCTGATGTATACTGCATATTACAAACATCGTTAGGGTCAACATTTGCAGCAATTCTGTAAACCTCTTCAACGGGAACATTTTCTGCTCTTTCAATAGCTTCATCCCAGGTAAGACATCCTTTTTTCCTGAAGCCTACTGTGATAACATTACGAAGGAAGGGAAGTCTTCTGCAATGGAGAGGATTGCCGGGCTTGGTATTTTCAAGCTCAGGACAAAGCTCACCGATTATATCTGCATAGTGAGAGTCGCGGTAGCCCTCAACAAGAATAAGGGTATGTGTGTCTGACTGCTTAAGAAGATACTCAAGCTCATGGATTTTATAAGCGGTATTGACAGTTACAAGCACCGCACCGATTTTTGTAGCCGCCCAGAAAGCAATATACCACTGAGGAATGTTTGTTGCCCACACAGCAACGTGACTGCCCGGCTTTACACCGAGAGCAAGGAAGGCTCTGCAGCATTCGTCAACATCGTCACGGAATTCGGCATATGTTCTTGTATAGTCAAGGGTTGTGTATTTGAAAGCGTACTGGTCAGGGAATTCCTCAACCATCTTATCAAGAACCTGAGAAAAAGTCTTTTCTATAAGCGCTTCCTTTTTCCACACAAAGTTACCCGTACCTCTTTTATTAAGATAAAGGTGGCTCTTTTTTCTTGAAGGTGCCTGGAATTTCTGCATATACTGGTTGAAATGAGCAAAAATCACGTCAATTTCAGTAAGGTCAGGCATCCAGTCGGGATTCCATTCAAGTGAAATGAAGCCATTATAGTTGATTGATGAAAGTGCACTGACAACAATATCAACGGGCACTTCACCTTCGCCGATGAGACAGTATTCACGCTCACCGTCAATTACGGCTGAATCCTTAAGGTGTACGTGTCTGATATATGCGCCGAGGTTGGTGATGGTCTTTTCTGTATCCTCCTGCTTTTCACAGTACGTATGGTAAACATCCCATAATGCAGCAATTGAGTCGCAGGCAAACTCCATAAGCACATCACGCAAGGCTGCGGTATCAGCGAACATTCCGCAGGTTTCAATAAGAATGGTTACATTCTTTTCCTCTGAATATGCGACTACCTCAGCAAGAGTTGAAATAACATTTTCTCTTGCATTTTCGTTTTCTCCTTTAGCATAAACACGTACATAGGGAACACGGATAGAAGAAGCAAAATCAATATATTTTCTGATTGTTTCAGCGTTTTCGGCAATATCACCGGAAGAAATATCTGCACTGATATCAACACAAGGCACAGTTATACCTTTATCCGATAATTTACGCATGGTTGCAGCTGAATTATATTTATGGAAGGGACCGTCCTTTTCCATAAGCTCTGAGCCCAGGACAGTGTGAAGCTCTATACCCTTGAAACCGATTTCTTCAGCAAGAGAAGTGAAATCCTGCCAGGTATAATCCTTCCAACCGTTTATTGAAAAAGAAAGCTTCATCATAAATTATGCCTCCTCATATACGATTTTGTTGATAGCATTAAGATATGCTCTGATACTTGCACCGATAATATCCGTTGAGATACCTTTACCGGAGTAAAGCTTACCGTTGTTGCGAAGCTTAACAAGAGCGGAGCCCATAGCCTCCTGGCCTTCGGTAACGGACTGAATCTGGAAATCGTCAAGCTCATAACGGTGACCTACAATCTGCTCAATTGCAAGGAATGCCGCATCGATAGGACCGTCACCGCCTGCAAGCCCGTTGATTTTTTCACCGTTCTTTGTAACACAGATGTTTGCTGTTGCAGGAATAACATTACCGCTGTTGATAACATAGGATTCAAGGAAATAAGTTGCGGGCACCTGCAAAGCGGCTGAAGCAATGATTGCATCAAGCTCCTTGGCTCCTACAGGCTTTTTACGGCTGATACGCTTGAATTCATCGTAAACCTTTGTCATATCATCCTGAGAAAGGTCATAACCGAGCACCTTTACAGCCTTTGCTACTTCGGTAATATCATCATGCTCGTTAAGAACGAAATCATTACCGAGAGTACCCATTGCAGAATCAAAGGGTGAATTCTTGCTTCTTTTTGCATTAGCAATCCATTCAATCTGCTTTGCAATTCTATGGAATTCTGTCATTTTAACATCAGTTGAAAGCATAAGAGCATCGGAATGAACCTTAACTGCCTGACATACCGGCTCGAGAGCCGCTGCCTCCGTGCCTGAAATTGAAGTAACCTTGATTTCTCTTACGCCTGATTTTACTGCTGAAACACAAAGAGCAACTGACATGCTCATTTCATTACTGCACTGAATACCTACCTTTACATTTTCAAGAGAAGGTACATTTGCATAAACATCGTCAATAAATGTTGAAATTTCATCAGCAAGCATTGTTCCGGCAGTGTCACAGAGTGTTACGGTTGTGGCACCCGCTTCAACAGCGGCAGAAACAGCCGAATAAAGAAAATCTATTTCGCTTCTTGTAGCATCGTCAGCCACAAATTCAACATCACCGCAAAGTGTTTTAGCTTTTGCAACAAGCTCTCTGATCATTTCAAGGACCATAGGCGGCTTTTTCTTGCAGATGTATTCCATCTGCACCGTTGATGTGGGAACAACAACCTGAATTCTGGGCTTTTTAGCACACTTGAGTGCCTCGGCAATTCTTTCAACATCCTTCTCTTCAAGATTGACAGGCACTGCTATCACACTTGAAGCTACACAGGAAGCAATTGATTTGATAAGAAGCACGTCACTTTTTTCTTTGATAATCTGAGGAAGCTCGATAACGGAAACATTTACCTTATCAAGAAGCTTTGCAATTTCAATTTTCTCCCTGAAAGAAAGAGCATAGTCACTGTTTTTTGCCGCCTGCTTCAAAGTAATATCGGCAATTGATAATTTTTCCATTTTAAAAACTCCTTTAAGTTTGATTTATCACTTCAGCGAAGAAGAGATGATAACGAAAAAAATCCTTGAAATTACCGTAAAGTAACTTCAAGGACGAATAATAATCCGTGGTACCACCTTGTTTACCGCTTATGCGGTCACTCTTCAAGGCTCTGTCAAGCCTTTAGCCATGATAACGGGGCATCCGTGACTGCCTACACAACCTTTACGGCCTTCAGCAATCCTGCTCGGAAACGAGGCTGAATAATCATTCTGTATCGGTTTACACCAACCACCGACTCTCTGAAAGCGAAGAAATGAAAATTCATAATTTCGTCAACGCATTTGTGATATTGCAGAAAATTCTACCATAAAGAATATAAAAAGTCAATACTTTCACACTTTAAAATTTAAAAATTATTTTGTACCGAAAATTCTGTCACCTGCATCACCGAGGCCGGGCACAATATAACCCTTTTCGTTGAGCTTTTCGTCAAGTGCGGCACAGTAAACGTGAACATCGGGATGAGCCTTTGTGAATGCTTCAACGCCTTCAGGTGCGGCAATAATACACATAAAGCGGATTGAACGGGGTCCTCTTAATTTAATCTGAGAAACAGCATCAATACCTGAGCCGCCCGTTGCAAGCATGGGGTCAACAACAAAAACATCTCTTTCACCGATGTCCTTGGGTAACTTGCAGTAATATTCAACAGGCTGAAGGGTTTCTTCATCTCTGTAAAGACCGATGTGACCGATTCTGCAGGAAGGAACAAGGCTTGTAATACCGTCAACCATACCGAGACCTGCACGGAGAATGGGCACTACTGCAAGCTTCTTACCGCAGATATGATTTACCGTTGTTTTGCAGATAGGAGTTTCAATTTCTATTTCTTCAAGCGGAAGATCTCTTGTTGCTTCATAGCACATAAGAGTTGCAATTTCGGAAACAAGGGCTCTGAAATCCTTTGAGCTTGTTTCTTTATTTCTGAGTATGGAGAGCTTATGCTGAATAAGCGGGTGATCAAAAATTGTTACATTGTTATACATTGTGAGACTTCCTTTCTGTGCTTTTATACTTATATTATAGCTGTCATTTTTAAATAAATCAAGTGATTTTGAATAATCTGGCTATTTTATATATTTCTGACTTTCTGCCACTGCAAGCTCATCGCAACGTTCGTTTTCCGGATGACCTGCGTGGCCCTTTATCCATTCAAGGGTAACATCATGCTTTGCGACGAGGCTGAGAAGCTCGTCCCAGAGCTCAGGATTCAGTGCGGGCTTTTTATCCTTTTTGCGCCAATTGTTAGCCTTCCAGGATGCTGCCCAGCCTAAGGTAATACCGTTAAATACATACTGTGAATCAGTAATAACCTTAACCTTACACGGCTCCCTCAGTGCCTTAAGGCCTTCTATTACTGCCGTAAGCTCCATACGGTTGTTGGTTGTGTGCTCTTCACCGCCCGAAAGCTCCTTGCGGTTCCCTTTATAGTCAAGTATGGTACCCCAACCGCCGGGGCCGGGATTACCCGAGCATGCTCCGTCGGAATAAATTGTAACCTCTTTCATAATTCAGCTCCTAATTTGTTATCGGCAATTATTTTATCACAACGTCAGCGTTCTTTCAAGATAAAAGATATATTTTAAGATTAAATCTTAACAAAAAATGAAATTAAATAAATGACTTGCAGATTAAAAGGTTTTATTGTATGATATAATATTGTAAGCAAAATACCAACGGAAAGAAGGCAGAAAATGTTAAAGCAGAAAAGAAGTTTTTGGGATGAATACAAGTACATAATTATATCGTTTCTCGCTTCAGCGGGAACAATGCTTGTTATATACCTGTGCAACAGTATGATTCCCCTTGGCGACAACACAATTTTAAGAATGGACCTTTACCATCAGTACGGCCCGCTTTTTGCTGAGCTCTACGAAAGAGTTACTCAGGGAGACAGTCTTTTATATTCCTGGGCATCGGGTCTGGGAAGCTGCTTTTTAGGTAACTACTTCAACTACCTTTCAAGCCCTATAGGTGCAATTGTGCTGTTCTTCGGCCATAAAAATGTTACGGAAGCAATTGCCGCAATGATACTGATTAAAGCCGCCCTTTCTTCGGCTTGCTTTACCTATTACCTGAAAAGGTCTTTAAAAAGCAATTCCTACGCAGCCTCAGGCTTCGGTATAATGTATGCCTTCTGCGGATATATGCTTGCTTATTACTGGAATGTTATGTGGCTTGACGCTATGGTACTTCTGCCCATAGTTCTTCTCGGTATTGAAAGAATCATTGATAACGGTAAAATGAAGACCTTTGTTGTGGGTCTTGCCCTTTCAATGTTCTCAAACTATTATATGTCCTATATGCTGTGCGTTTTCTCCGTTATTTATTTCTTCTATTATTTCATCAAGGGCTACAGCTTCGGTGATGTTGTAAGTAAAGAATATTCTGAAAAATCAAAGGGCATCTCACTCAAAAACAACAGATTTATAAGAAGCGGCTTTATTTTTGCCTTTGGTGCACTCTGCGCCGCAGGACTTATGGCTGTTATTCTGTTACCCGTTTTCAATGTTCTGCAGTCCTGCTCGGCAACTAATGACCCTAATCCCACCGATGCACAGACTTACTTCAACTACTTTGACTTTTTTGCTAACCATCTTGCAAGCCTTACAACCACAATCCGTTCAAGCGGAGATGATGTTCTGCCCAACGTTTACTGCGGTGCACTGACACTTATTCTCGCTCCCCTTTTCTTTTTTACAAAGAGCATTTCAAAAAAAGAAAAGCTTGCTACCATAGGTCTTTTAGGCTTCCTTTACATCAGCTTTAATGTAAATTTCCTGAATTTTGCATGGCACGGCTTCCACTTTCCCAATGACCTGCCTTACCGTCAGTCTTTTATTTACTCATTTATTCTTGTTCTGATGGCATATAAGACCTTTATAAGACTTAATGAATTCAAGGCAAGACACTTCGGTGTTGTGGGTGCTGCACTTATCTTCTTTACAATTCTTGTTGACGAGCTTACATCTAAGAACGTTACATCAGGAACCGTACTTCTTTCAATGATTCTTTTTGTAATTTATGTTGTAGTTCTTACTATCTTCTGCGACAAGAGATATCAGGCAACATCCGTTGCCGCACTGCTTGTTGTGTGCATATGCAGTGAAGCTATAATGTGTGATACGAGTGCTATGAATATCACCATTACAAAGGAATCCTATGTGGGTGATTACGAAGATTTCAGCACAATGAAGGATACTCTTGATACTATTGAAGACGGTAATTTCTACCGTATGGAACTTTCAGACCTTCGCACCAGAATGGATCCGTCCTGGTATTACTATAACGGTGCATCCGTATTCTCTTCAATGGCATACGAGAGACTTTCAAACCTTCAGGATGACCTTGGTATGATGAGCAACAGAATCAACAGCTACACCTATAATCCGCAAACACCTGTTTACAATATGATGTTCTCAATGAAATACATTGTAAACAATTATACTCCAGATATACACGCAAATTCACCTAACTACACCAAGGTTGCTACACACTCGAAATATACAGCTTATAAAAATAATTACTATCTTCCTGTTGCTTACCTTACAGATACAGGTCTTACTGCCTGGGGCACTGACGAATATATTGATAACTGGAAAAGTGCAACTAATTACGACCCCTTCAATCTTCAGGGTGAATACTTTAACCTTGCAACGGGCGGAGTCGGTAATCCATTCCAGAGACTTGACCCGAATTTTATCACATATTCAAATATAGAGCCCTTCACAGAGCCACTTACATCATCAAGCTATTACTACGACAAGACAACTGATGACCTTGAAGGCTCAGCCACCTTCTATCTCATTCCCGAAAAGAGCTCAAATGTTTATATTTATTTCAAGGCTGACGGAGCAGATTCAAAGGATATAACCGTAAACTCCCCTCTCGGTACTGTTACACACAATTCGACACACGACTGTATACTTGACCTGGGTTATTTCAATGCAGGCGAAACCGTAACTGTTAATATTCCCCTTGAAGCCAATACGGGCAACATACGCTTCTTTGCTTATACCCTTAACAAAAAAATTATGGATAAGGGTTATAAAATTCTGAGTGAGCAGCAGATGCTTGTTGAAGAATTTGAGGACACAAAAATCAAGGGCAGATTTACAGCTGAAAAGGATAGCCTTCTTTATACATCTATCCCCTACGATAAAGGCTGGAGCGTACTTATTGACGGTGAAAAGGTTCCTCAGGAAAAAATAGTAAAGGTCGGCGAAGCACTTTTAGGTGTTATGGTTGAAGAAGGAAACCACGACATTGAATTCAAATTCAGCGTTTCAGGCTTTAAAGAAGGTGCCCTGATAACACTTATAACAATACTTCTTATTGCCGCATATTACCTTCTGAAAAAGCTTAAATCAGACAAATTCAATGACAGGATTGAATATTCCGCAATATCTGATGAATGGTCGGATGATGTTCTTATTCCCGAAAAAATAACAGAAATCAACGATGAATTCTCAGAAGAAAGCTGCATCCCAACCGTTGATGAAGGCTATCCCGTAAGAGAAATTATCAGCCCTAAAACAACGGTTACAAGAGAAGTTTTCGCACCGAAAACAAGCCATATTGAAGTGACAGAAGTTCACACGGAAGAATAATAAAACAATATAAAAGCACCGATATTTCGCAGTTGAAATATCGGTGCTTTTTGATATCAATATTTTAATCCTCGACCATATTTTTAACCTTTTCAGGCACGGAAAGATAATCAAAGCCGTAGAATTTTTTTGCATTTTCACCAAGGAAAAGCTTTTTGTTTTCAGAAGAAATCAGGTTGGTCTTTTCAACAAAATCAAGACTCATTTTATAGGTTATTGCAGTCATTGTACGGGGATAATCACTGCCCCACATAAGCTTGTTGAAGCCTACAAGCTGTGCCGCTTCGTTAATTGCTTTTACGGCTGAGGGATAAGGGTAAAACTCATTATTGAAAAGCCATGTAATACCCCCGCTTTCAATAAACACATTTTCATTTTCTGCAAGCTTAATCTGCTCAAGCCAACCGTCACGGGTTACCATTCCGAAGTGACCTACTGCAATTCTTAGCTCAGGGAACATACGGATAATTTCCTTCATCATATGTATCTGCTCGTCACCGTCGGCAAGATCTATTGAAATGAATTTATTGTTTTCAGCCGCTTTTTTAAACGGCTCAAGGTGATTTAATAAATTCTTATCATAAAGCCTTGAGGCACAGATTTTAACACCGTCAAAGCCTGAAATATCACCTAAGGCTTTTTCTTCATAAAGAGCACAGACCTTTATGCGGTCACTTTTGCAGCTGAGAAGGTATTTATCCTGATTGCCGTCGATATATTCCTGAGTAATTACAGCACCTGATACACCTGCATAATCCATATTGGCCAGAAAACGCTCAGCAGTGTTTTCTCCGTCCGTCATATAAGCAGGCATCATCTGACGGATTTCTCCGCCGAAATCACTTTTGCCGCCGCCTATATCGTATACGGGCTTGCCGTTTACAATGCCATTCTGTTTTTTCCATAAATGTGCGTGAGCGTCAATAATCATAGTGTTACTCCGTCCTTAAAAATTGCAATTTCACGGTTGCCCTGAATTTCATTTTTGGTCAGTTCTCCGTCGCAGATTCTTTTAATCAAGATGAGAAGCTCTTCTGCTTTTTTATTTTTATCGTTGCCAAAGGCTGAAAAATCAATCCAATGGGGCTTCTTTTCTGCTACAGCATCGTTTGATGCAATTTTAACCGTTGGCACTGCTGAGCCTAAGGGAGTTCCCCTGCCCGTTGTGAAAAGAATAAGGTGGCAGCCAGCAGCAGATAGGTTTGTGGTGGAAACAATATCATTACCCGGGCCGTTAAGCAGGCTGAGACCTTTTTCTTTTACGGTATCTCCGTAAGTCAGAACATCAACAACCGGGGCAGTTCCGCCCTTCTGCACACAGCCGAGGGATTTTTCCTCAAGAGTAGTAATTCCTCCCTCTTTATTTCCGGGTGATGGATTTTCACAAACCGGCTCACCGTGATTTATAAAATACTGCTTGAAATTATTGATAAGCCTTACGCTTTTTTCAAAAATTTCTTCGCTTACACATCTTTCAAAAAGAATCTTTTCCGCACCGAACATTTCTGGCACTTCCGTAAGCACGGCAGAGCCGTTCATTGCACAGATTCTGTCTGTAACCTTGCCCACAACCGCATTGGCTGTAATACCTGAAAAGCCGTCTGAGCCACCGCATTTAAGTCCGATTTTTAGTCTTGAAGCAGATACCGTCTGTCGCTTATCGGTCTGAGCTATTTTCTTAAGCTCAGAAATAAGCCTTACGCCCTCAGCAATTTCATCCTCACAATCCTGAACGGAAAGAAACCTTATTCTTTCTGAACTTACTTCACCGAGAATTTTTTTCATTTCGGTAATATTATTGTTTTCACATCCGAGTCCGAGAACAAGCACACCGCCTGCATTGGGATGCCTGATAAGGCCCCTGAGAACGAGCTGAGTTACCGTCATATCATCTCCGAGCTGACTGCAGCCGTAAGGATGAGCGAAATGCAGTGCACCCGTTTTTTCGGAAAGCTGTTTTGCAATGCTGTTAACACAGCCTACGGTCGGTATAATCCATATATCGTTACGGATACCTATATCACCGTTTTCACGGACAAAGGCTTCAATGGTAAAGGGCTCTTCGGGTGTTAATTCCGTAATTTTCGGTGTATATTCATAGCTGAGAATATCACCTAAATTTGTTTTCATATTGTGAGAGTGTACACTGTCCCCTTTTTTAATATTCTGTGTGGCACAGCCAATAGGATAACCGTATTTTATAATGTCTGCACCGAGTGGTATATCCTGAATTGCAATTTTGTGCCCGGTTTCAAGGTTAACACAAACATTATCCTTTTCGTTTATTGTGATACAATCCATTTCATTGCTTCCTTTGCACCGAGAGTTTCAATTTTTCCGTAACATTCCGTTACAATATTTTCCATATCGGAAAGGTCAGTATTCCACAGTGCAGTGTTTTTAAGAACATCTGAAATACTGCCGTTTTTCATTGAATTTACTGCTTCCTGAGAGTCCTCGGGAGTGTCATTTTTATAAAAATAAATAAGGTAAGCCAAGGCCATTGAAAGACACTTCGGATAATAACCGAAAAGCTCATTATGTTCAAGAACGGTAGGCAGAACACGAACAGAAAACTTACTGACTGAATTAAGTGCAATTGACCTCCATTTATGGTGAATAAAGGGATTTCTGAAGCGGTCAAAAACATCAGAAGCAAACTTTTCGCTATCCTCATTTTTACCGATTACAGGAAGAATTTCTTCATTCATTGCTTTGTTGAGAAATGCTGATGCCGTTGAATCAGACATAGCCTCACCAACAGTATCAAGACCTGAGAGAATTGCACCTGCCACAAGAGATGTATGAGCACCGTTAAGTATTCTTACCTTGATTTTTTTATATGGCCTTGCATCATCTGTCCAGATAACATTGAAGCCTGCTTTTTTTAAGGGAAGTTCATTTTCAAAGTCCCCCTCAATTACCCAGAGGTGGAAGATTTCAGCAGTGTCAAGGAATTTATCGTCAGGGTGTTTTTCTTGCGTTCCGTCATTGGGATATCCTGTGACTATACGGTCAACAAGGGTATTGCAGAAGGTGTTTTTTTCTGCAATCCACTCAGAAAAGCCCTCATCAAGCTGCCAGAATTCGGCATATTTCAAAATGCATTTTTTTAATTCATCACCGTTATTATCAATAAGCTCGCAAGGAAGAAAAACGAAGCCCTTCATTCCCTTTTTGTAGCGTTCAAACAGAAGCTGCGTAAGCTTACCGGGGAAGGATTTACAAGGCTTATCATTAAAGTCACAGTTACAGTCAAAGGCGATACCCGCCTCAGTTGTGTTGGACACAACAAATTTTAAATCGGGATTTTCTGCAAGTGCCATATATTCCTCATAATTTTTATAAGGATCAATACCTCTTGAAACCGACTCAACAATGTGATGTTCATTCACAGTTTTTCCCTTTTCAATTCCTCTGAGATAAAGGTTATATTTACAATCCTGAGCATTTAATTTTTCACATTTACCGCCTTCACGGGGCTGAATTACAACGGCTTTACCATCATATAAGCCTTTTTTATTCATTACATCAAGGAAATAATCAAAAAAGCCTCTGAGGAAATTACCTTCACCGAACTGTATTACTGTTTCTTTCATTTCAGTCACCTATTTTTATCAGTAGTTTAGCAAGCGTGCCGTCATTATTGCTCAGTGCCTTGAAGGCATCAAGAGCATCCTTCATTTCATAAACACCGCTGACCATTTTCATAACGTCAGCCCTACCTTCAGCCACAAGGTCTATATTATTCAAGAAGTCATCCTTGAGTGCATTGCGGCTTCCGTGAATGTTCAGCTCCTTTTTGAGAATTATTGAGTGAAGGAAGTTTGTTTCACGCTTACCGTTGCCGATAAGAATAATATTTGCACCAAAAGCAGCAGAGTCTATACAGCCAAGGAAGGTTTCGGGTGCTCCGCAAGCCTCAATACAAACATCAAAGCCGTTGCCGCCTGTGAATTCACTTGTAAACTCCTCAAGAGACTGCTTTTTTGTGTTTATAACAGCATCAGCACCGTAGGAAAGGGCAAGGTCAAGACGGTTATCAAGAACATCAGCAACCACTATTTTTTTACATTTCTGCTTAGCGGCAAGAAGTGCAAAAAGACCTATAGGACCTGCACCTATAACAAGCACGGTGTCAGTTTCCTTAATCGGTGCACGGGACACAGCGTGCTGAGAAATTGAGAATGGCTCAATAAGTGATAATTCTTCACCTGAAAGACCCTTGCCGGCATAAATTCTTTCAACAGGCATTGATATGTACTCACAGAAAGCACCGTCACGCTGAACACCCATTGTCTGATTATCCGTGCAGCAGTTAACAAGACCTCGCTCACAGGAATAACATTCACCGCAATTGAAATAAGGGTTGCAGGTTACAATGTCACCTTTTTTTATACCTTTGTCATTCTCCGGAATTTCAACAATCTCAGCAGAAAATTCATGGCCGGGGATTCTGGGATAGGTAGTGAAGGGTTGATTTCCTGTAAAGGAAGCCACATCAGCACCGCATATTCCTACGTATTTCACCTTTAAAAGTGCTTCGCCCGGCTTTACTTCAGGCATGGGAATTTCTCTTATTTCGATTTTATTAGGTTCAGGTATTACAATAGCTTTCATAATTATTTTTCCTCGTCTATATATTTTTTGTTCCAGATTATTCCCGTTTTAAGCGGTGCGCCCTTACAGAAAATCCTGTTTTCGTAAGCATCAAGAGGGTCAGCAATAAATTCATCCTTGTCTATAAGCTCAACAACCTCGTCATAACGGGAGTCCACAAGCACATCAATTGCCTTTTCCATATGCTCCTGACGGAAGTTTATTGAAGCGAAAATAAGGTGATTTTCAAAGCCGAAGGGCATTGTATCATACTGTACGGTGGGACCTAAGGAGAAGCTGTTATAAATACCGTTACAGCCTAAAACCTTATGTTCAAAAGCAATACGGTGCTCAATATTTGTTCCGCTTGTGCCCACAAATATGCTTGCTCTTCCGCCAAGAAGCTCAATGATTTTATCAGCGGTTTCTTTTTCTGAAAGCCCTGCAGTTGAGAGATATTCAGCTTTTGCAATCTCTTTTGAAAAAACAACCTTTTTGCTTGTTTCATCACTTCTGCCCACAAAGAGAATATTTGCATCGGGATGGTGGCGTCTTATCTGATCGGCAATGAAAAGTCCCGTCATACCAAGACCGAACACAACAACCCTTTTAAAGCTTTCATCCTTTGCTATTTTTCTGGCTTCGGCTTCACTGCATTTATGCTTCGCCATTTTCACACGGAAATTGTGAGCTTCACCCAGGTCTTCCATTCTTTCAAGCTGAAAAATTGCACAGGCATAAGGGTCAGCAAAGGAGAGCTTTTTTGCAACGGACAAGGGTAATTCAGTCAAACCTTCATACCTCTCGGGAAGACTGAGAAGCATATCGGGATTAAAATAGTTTTTATCACAGAAAAGACCGTCTGCCTTGTCACAGCCGTATTCAAAATAGGTTTCATCCTCGGTGTATCTTGTGGGATCATAGCTGTCTCCGCCACGGATTAGCACAATTGCAAAGCGATTCTGAGATGGCACCCATACTACACCCTCATGACCGTTTATAAGTCGGTTTTCTCCCTCTGGAAACTTTGGCAGAAGCTTACCGTCTCTGCCCATTTTCATAAGCTCAAAATCCGTTCCGCAGAAGCCCTGAAAAACAGGATAAGCCTCTATTCCTTTATGCAAAGGCTCACCGCGCAGTCTTTGCCTTTCAGGATTAATGAGATTAATCTGACCGTATTTTACGGGAAAATCCTTATCGTTCTGAAAAAATGTACCGTAGGTTTTCATAAGTTCTCCTTTTAGCAGAGTTAATTTTTATCGGTTTATATTATAAGCAATAATTCTGCAGTTGTAAAGTAAAGCTACATAAAAAAAACATCTCAGCAAAGATTATATCTTTCTGAGATGTTTTAACTTAAACAAGGCAAGGAAGCGTAACCTCTATCGTAACACCGCCGTTTTCCGTTTGAAGAATACGGATTTCACCGTCATGAAGCTCACATATTTTTTTAGCAACAGGAAGTCCGATTCCGTTACCGACAGACTTATGATTAAGGTCGCCCTGATAGAATTTATCAAAAGCGTGCTGCAAATCATTTTCAGTCATACCTATTCCGTGGTCAACGAAGCGAAAAATGAGATTTTCACCTTTTTTTGAGGCATAAATTTCAACGCTGCCGCCCTTTTCGGAATATTTAACAGCATTATCCGTAAGATTAATCCACAGCTGCTGAAGAAGATGTTCATTTGCAAAAATATTGTAATCGTCGCCGTTAAACTCAACTTTAATATCTTTTTCCGTACACTTATGGTAAAGCGTTGCAACAACAAGCCTTATCTGCTCACTGACATTAAACTTTGTTTTGCCTGAGGCAATTTTCTGATTTTCAAGCTTGTTGAGGTTGAGAATGTTGTTAGAAAGCTCCGCAAGCCGGTGAGATTCACTGATAATTATATCAAGATATTCCTCACGCTCAGCTTCACTCAGGCTTTTCTCCTTAAGCATTTTGGCAAAGCCTTCAACGGACACAATAGGTGTTTTGAATTCGTGAGAAAAGTTGCTGATAAAGTCGTTTCTCATAATCTCAACGCTATCCAGCTCATTCGCCATATTATTGATTCTTTTTGAAACCGTACGGATTGTACGGATACCTTTAGGCGTGATTTTAACCTTGTAATTTCCTCCTGCAATTTCATCCAGAACACCGTAAATTTCATAAAGAGGGTTAAGAAGAAACCTTTTGAAAAACATTGATGCAAAAAAACCGAAGGTGAGACTGATAAGGCCAATAACAAGCTGCTCAATATGGGGCGGAAGCCGTTCAATATCAAGCATGGGTGACCTGTTAACAAAACGGAAAAAGTAAAAAACAGCACCCACCGATGAGATTGTTATAACAAAAGACACAATCGAAAAAGCAAGGGTCAGAAGGAACTTATTGTGAGCCGATTTACTGTGCGTTTTCAACATTGATCACCGCCTTGTATCCGATACCCTTAATAGCAACAATTGAAAATTCGGAATAATCACCGAAGCGCTTTCTGAGTCGGTTGATATGTACATTTACGGTGGTATCCGAGGACTCGGAATTCATACCCCATATTTCATCCATAAGCTGGATTCTTGTGAAAATTTTATCCGGTGAGGAAAGAAGCTTGAAAAGAAGATAAAATTCTTTTTTGGGTAATGTCTGCTTTTCCTGACCGCGGGTTACTGTAAGAGCATTGTAGTCAAGGGTTACCTGACCTACGGAAAGTACCTGCTCTGACACTGCAGTTGTGCGTTTTAAAAGAGCCTTGATTCTTAAAACAAGCTCACGCTCATCAACGGGCTTTACTATGTAATCGTCAGCACCTGAAATGAAGCCCTGACATCTGTCCTCAGGTAAATTTTTAGCACTTGTTACAATAACGGGAGTTTCGATGTTATTTGCACGGATTGTTTCAAGAAATTCAAAACCGTTGATTTCAGGCATCATAATATCCAGAAGAATAACATCGATATGCTCTGAGTCAAGAAGCTCAAGAGCCCTTCTTCCGTTTTCGGCAAGAATAACATCAAATCCTTCATTTTTCAGCACAAGCTGCATTAATCGGGCAACATTTCTGTCGTCCTCTGCTACAAGAATTCGGAACATAATTTTAGTTCTCCTTAATGATTTTACGGCTGTATTCTAACCCCATAAAATTAACAGCAGATTAACGAATATATAAATTAACAATTTGTTCACAATCATATGTCGAAAGTTAATTGTAAGTTATTATGTTTATGGTTTAATGCTATATATAAATATATATTAATGGGGAGGTGTTCTCAATTTTCAGGAATCTTATAGTTGCTTCTGTTTCTCATAAAGCTATGTATATCCTTGGAGCATTAGCAATGTTTATAGTAAGCTCGCGTATTTATAAGAAGCTTGGGCTCAAGCGTTATCACGTTTTTCTTTTCACGCTTGCTGCTTTTCTCAGTGATGGATTGGGTGCTTTCCTTATGGGTAAAATATACACCGCTTTGGTTGCAGCAGTCGGTGGAGAAGGCGAGTCTAACTTTTCAATATACGGCGCGGTTTTTCTCATGCCTGTGATAGTTGCATTATCTGCAAAAATAATCAAACAGCCCTGGAGACAAATCCTTGATATGGTTGCACCGGGCGAGATGATAGCAAGAATGCTTGCAAAGCTTGGTTGCTTATGGAGTGGTTGCTGCTGGGGCTTTATGTGGGAATACGGCATATACAACAGGAGTTACAAAACAAAAATGTTTCCGTCGCCTCTTGTTGAAGCTATAGTAATGCTGATAATTATTGTTGTCGCCTTCCGGTATATGAAAAGCAAAAAGTATAAACCCGGAGCTGTCTATCCGCTTATGACATTGCTTTATGCAAGCACAAGATTTATTTTAGAATTCACGCGTTATTACAGGCCGGATCAGTACGAGCTTTTCATTTTAGGAATGACACCCTGGCAGATTTGCAGTATTATAGCTGTTGCAATGTCGATAATATGGCTGTTGGCAATAAAGAACAACTGGCTAGGCAAAGCAAAAACCTATATTGAGCAGAAGAAAGCAGAAAAAGTTGAAAAGGAAAGAAAGGCAAGAGCCGAGGAAAGAAGGCTCAACCCGAAAAAGAAGAAAAAAGCAAAGAAAAGGTAAAGCTCAAAAATGTATCAGTACGTAAATATTTTCGGAAAAGAAATATCCACAATGATAATAGTTTATGCCTTAGGTGGATTATTCTGCTTTATAAACTTTGTTTTAAAGCGTGATAGATATGTATATTCAAAAGCAAGAGTCGTATGCTATGCATTGTTTTTTATCTCAATTGGTATGATTGAGCTTAAAACAATGGGAATTATCAGAAGCGGCGTACTTTCCTTAATAAGCTCAGGTGAGTATACTCCGGACACAAGCGTAAGAATATACGGTGTTGTGTTTTTTCAACCTATAGCAGCTTATATAGCTTCACTTTTATCAGGTGATAAATTCAGAAAAGTAATAGACTCTTTTTCAACTGAAACTTTTGCATACTTCGCTTTCGGTAAATTATCGTGTCACCTTAAGGGTTGCTGTCACGGATTCCCCTTTGAAAACGGCGTAACCAGTATTGTTTACGGTGGAAAGGTTTTTCCGGTGCAGATGTGCGAAACCGTATCGGCACTTATCGTGGTTGCTATTCTGGTTTATCTCTCCAAAGATAAAGTCAAGTTACGCACAGGCAGTCTTTTCCCCATAGGCACAATACTTTATTCAATAGGCAGATTTGGTTGGGAGTATTGCAGATATTACGATGTTGAATGGGAAAAGAACATTTTACTCGGTATGAACTTTTGGCAGATATGCTGTGTTATTGCAATAACTGCAAGCATTATATGGCTTATCATTCTTTATAAAAATCCGAAGTACGAGCATTGTAGCTTTGATGCCAATCCCGAAGCATTAGGCACTAAGCTTGAAAATAAATACTACAATTGGAAAAAGCAAAAGGAAAAGGCAAAAAGAAAATCCAAGCAAAATACAAAACGAAAAAAGAGAAAGTAAAGGTTATAAATTAACTTTTATATAAAATTTATCAGACTAAGGAGATGATGCATAGCGCTAAACACCCTTTATCCCCTGCTCTGAGGCAGAGCAAAAAACAATGTGTATAAAATTTATACATAAATTTTAAATGGAGGAAAAAAACATGAAAGCAGGAAAGATTAAAAAACTTTCTATGAAGTCTTTGAGTGTACTTCTTGCTGTTGTTATGATTATGTCAAGCATGAGCGTTTGCTTCGGCACAGTCACATATGCAGCAGGCGGTTCGGTAAGTGACAGCAACTGGAATTCATTTATCGATTTACTCAAAAACGACACTGTTAAAAATGCAAGTTTCACTTCTACAACTGCAAATAATTACACCGTTACTGACCCTGACGGTAAAATTATTGCCGCTGTTGAAATGTACTTCGACATTTTTGACACACTTGCTGATAAAGAGCCCTCAAACAGCTCAGCCGGCAACAGAACAATCAACGAGGTAAATACAACAATCAAAAACACACTCTCAAACAAAATGAGCGGTGACTACAGCACCTACAATATAGACAGCTTTATATCAAAGCTTATTTCAGGTGCAAATGTAATCAGCAGTAAAGGCACCAAGAAGGAAGTAAAGAACAGTAATTCCGCTCCCGGCACAAACCTCAACCCTGTGAGTGATGTTAAGCTTAATGTTACTCTTGGCGGTGAGCTTACCAAGTATGCTACTATCGACGAGCTTCCTGATGAAGTTGCCACAACCAAGACATTCACTGTTAAGCACACAAACAGCCGTTATGACACATCCTCAAGAACACAGAACACCACAGACTCTTGCGGTAATGTTACAGGCACCGATACATATTACGGCTTTGAATATTACTATTCAATCAGCTCAGTAACCGAAGCTGAAGGTGCAAAGCAGAGCACCAAGGTTCTTAAGGATACAGCAAAGACACTTTCTGATAACAGTGCTTACCTTAATGCTAATCTTGACCAGATGGTGCAGTTCATAATTGATGATGCTTCTGCAGTTGCTACAGCTCAGAGTGCCGTAAACACTGCAAAATCCAATGCAACTGCTTTCTCTCAGGCTGCCTGGAATCAGTATTTTAAGGCAACTTATGACAGCAAAATCTTAGCACTTGAAAGTAACATCACACTTGCAACTGAAATCGTTGCTTTGGGAAAGGTTGCATATCCTCTTACTGCTCTTAAGAATGCAGGCTATGACAGCATTCTTACAAACGAAGCAGCTCTCCGAAGCCTTTATTCACAGCTTACAGAGGGTCTTGCAACATTTGACAAAGCAACACAGTCTGCAAAGGATTATATCTCAGGTCATGCTTACCAGGGTGTAGAATTCAACCGTGCTGACATTCAGGCTTTTGCTGATGAAGTGCTTGTTGAAATTCAGCTTATTGAGCTTCGCAGACTCAAGGACACTATCGACACTACCACTCCTGATTACTATACCTATAACGATGATAATGTTACAGGTCAGAATGCAACAGTAAGCGGTGCTGCTCTTTCAACTGCAAAGGGTACAGTAGACGGTTATATCAGCTCTATCAATTCATATCCCGCTGTACTCGTTGCTGAAGCTGAATTAACAGGTTATACTGATTGGCTCGCAGCACTTTCAACTGAGCTCAATCGCCTTATCAAGATAAGCGGATATAACGATCAGTTCTCAGCTCAGTATGCAAAATATGTTGCTGAGGTTTACAGTGCAACTGACACAGGGGCCGATTCAGCAACTCTTCTTGCAGCCCTCAAGGGTAATGCAGATGAAGGTATAGAAAGCTATGATGCATGGTACTCAGGTCTTAAGAGCCTTATCAGCACAATTGAAACTCAGCTTGGTGCAGAGCTTGCAAATAAGATTATGACAACTCTTGACGACGCTATGAAGGCTCGTATGGATGCTGTTTATACAACACTCCACTCAAGAGTTGATGCTCAGCTTGATAATGCAACAGAGCTTTACAATGTTGTTAAGGCGCTCAACGGTAAAATCAATATTCTTACAACAAGCAACTACGCTAAGTATAAGAAAGCATTTGAATCCTTTGAAAAAGATGTTTATGACTTCCTTATCGCAAGTGCAAACTTCTCAATGCCTAAGGCTACTATTGATAAGTACAACGCTCTCGGTAAAGATTTCAAAGTTTATACAGACTTTATCGCAACAGGCGGTTTCAGCAGCTACAAGCAGATTCTCGGTGAATACGCTGACCGTGAGCTTCTTACCAATGACCTTCTCAGAGACGAAGAATATGTTGTTGATAAAGCTAAGGTTGAAAATGTAATTGCAAGCCTTGATAAGCTTATCACTTCCGATGAAATCGGCGGTCTTTTAGGCGGTCTTCTCGGTCTTGAAGAAGGCGAAAGCTTTGATATCGGCACAATGCTCGAAGAGCTTGTTGTTGATATGCTCTTCAGCGACAGCTTCATCAACACAGCTATTGAGAAGCTCTATCCTGCTGTTCTCGGTGCACTCATTGCTGTTTGGGAAAAGGACGTTCCCAATGTTGGAGTTGAATCAGGCCAGGATATTGCAGGTATGCTGCAGAAGGATCTTTACGCAATTGTTAACGACATGGGCTTTGCACTCTATCCAGACCAGTATGCAGCTGCTCTGAGAAATATCGATTCTTCAAGATATGCAGACAATATCAGCAAGCTTCAGACAGGCACAAGAACTTATACAGTTGAAAAAGTAACTGAATTAAACGGTGATGGCAAAACAATTGTTAAAGAAGTAACAGTTACATCATATCCCTGGGATGTAGCAGGTTCAGCCTTCCTTAATGAAGACGGCTCACTCAACCTGACATGGGGTGTTGACGAATATAAGGAGACAGAGGGCGTAACAACAGAACAAATCAAAGAATTCTTCTATGCAAGATTTGACGATGCATTCACTCCTCTTGCTCCTCTCTTCTTTGCTCTTATCGGTAACACAAGCTGGACAGGCACATCATCCAAGGCAGCTAAATATTTAATTGCTGAAGTAGATCTTAAGATAGAAGCATCGGGCAACGACGGTTATGCAAATATGATGGTTCCCATCTATGAAGCTCTCGGTGCAGTGGTTGAAGGCACAGAAGGCGCAACCTTCACCTATAAGGCTCCTTCAACAGTTAAGGGTTATGCTACACAGTCAGACAGAGTAGGACTTATGCTCTCTGCAATTCTTGAGCCTATCTTCGGTCTGCTTAATGAAATCGGCAAAGCACCGCTTTCAACAATTATAAGTATTCTTCCCAACCTCTGCTATTCTCTTTTAATGCAGATGGTCAATCCTCTTCTTAATCAGCTGAAGACAACTATTACACTTAAAGGTGATGCAGGCTTCTATAACTATATTGTTAATGGCTGTGACCAAATAGATATTAACCTTGACAATCTTTACAGCACAGATCTTGCTATCGGCGATATCCTCGGTGATATCAACTCACTTATCGACCTTTCAAACGGCATCAACTCACTTCTCGGTCTTTTAGGTCTTCCCCTTCCCGAAATTGAACAGGGTAAGATTGCTCAGATGGGTGAACTTACAACCATCAGCACAAGCAGAACCGCATACATCTATACCGGTTTTGAAGGCACAGGCGAAGCTCGTCATATCGAAGCTGACAAGGGTGCTGTAGGTAACTACCTTCTTCAGTACATCCTCGGTATTCTTGAAGACGAAGAAGCATTCAAGGGTCTCCTCGGTATGATTATGACCGTTAAGGATGAAAACGGCCAGCCCGTTAAGGATTCAAGCGGTAAGACAATTCCCGATACAGCCAAGATTGAAGAAACAATCGCTTCCTTCAATGAAATGGGTCTGTTCAAGTACGGTAAGAACAACGCTATTGCAGCTATTGTTGAGCTGTTTAATGCAGATACTCTTCCCTATGCTGAATACAACTGGTATGTTGACGAAATGTTTGACGGTACAGTTCAGGGTCTTACTCCCGCAATGGTACAGTACCTTTCATACGACAACGACCTTACAAGAGAAAAGGCAGCTTATATTGTTGACCACCTTGACGAGCTTATCAGCTCAATCATTGATATGGTTAACGGTAATCCCGAAGGTACATATAGCATCGCTGCAAAGCTTGATGAGCTTATCGGTGGCCTTTTCACAAACGAAAACATTACAGTAATCGCAAAGGCACTTGCAGGCTTTGATATTAACTCACTCCTCGCAGGCGAAGGCGATGCAAACGCTCCCGAAACCGTTGCAGAGGGTGACGAGCCTGAAGCAGGCGAAGGCGAAGCTGAAGAAGATGCAGCAGCAATTGATGTTAACGCTCTCATCAAGGACCTTCTCGGCATCGACCTTTCAGTATTTGCTCAGTACAAGGACATTGCTGACGATTACGATTGGGGTGTAACAGACGGTGCAACATTTGCAAAAGCTCTTGCAGATCTTCTTGCTCCTCTCAATCCCCTTCTTAACTTCATCCTTAAGGGTGATGACATCAAGGTTATCACAGATGAAAACGGTGCAAATGCAGCTATTACTCTTAAGGGCTCAAACGCTTATGATACAGCTCTTGTTCCCCTTCTTGAGGCTCTCGGCTGTGAAACAAAGGTTCTTGCAGAAGATGACAACGTAATTGAAGTTGTACTTCTTGCTATTGTAAATAAGCTTGAAACAATTATCGGTGAAGATGCTGATGCTGTTGAAGGTATCGCAAACCTTCTTCCCGGTGTTCTCTACTTCCTCCAGAGCAACGCTCTCTCATCAGTTGTAGAAAATCTCCTTCACCCCGTATATCAGCTTATTGATACAATCCGTCCCATCTATGAGCTTGACATCTTCGGTCTTATCGGCGGTCTTCTTCCTGAAGATTTCCCGATCACTCTTGATAAGGCAACTCTCAGCAACCTTGACCTCAACTTTGTTATTAAACTCGTTAAGGATCTTCTTGGCCTTGACTTCACCGATCTCGGCGTAGTTATTGCTGACGTATGTAAGGTTGCAGTTCAGGATTATAAGTCGAGCAGCTCACTTATCGGCGAAGACGGTAAGAAGGGTGCTTACACAAAACTCTTCGACGCAACTGACATTGTTGCAGTTATCCTCAACTTTGCATTTGATTGGTTCACCGTTCCCGAAAACGTTGATGCTATGGCAAATGTTATCGGCGGTGACAATGCAGCAACAGTTGAAAAGACAAAGAAATACATCGATGCTATCTATACTATTATAGAAGGCGTTGAAATTCAGTATGACGATATCAACTGGGCTTACAACTTCCCCGAAGGCTTTGATGAGGCTATCTTCTCATCAGGCATTTCAATCCAGCCCACAATTGAGTCACTCAAATATCCCACAGACTGGACAGAAGATACAGCCAAGTATCTTGACGAAAACCTTGACGACCTTATCAATGCAGCACTTAAGCTTGCAGGCGTTGAAGGCACACTCAGCGATATGCTCAAGAGCGAAATCAACTTCCTCACAGGTGCTAACCTCAATGCTATTGTAACAATGCTTAACGACCTTCTCGGTAAGCTCAATAAGGAAATTGTTGATAATGCAGGTGTTCTTATCGGTGCAGACCTTGAAGCTCTCAGAAACTACAAGGCTGACGAAGAGAAGACCTATACAACAGTTGAATTCGCTAAGGAACTTGCTAAGATTCTTAATGTAATTCCTGAGGTTGTAAACCTTGTATTCTTCGGTGATAACTTCGAAATTTTCAATTATGCAAACGGTGAAAGCGTTGGTACCATCACCGGTGCAAACGGCTATTCAAAGGGTCTTGCCCCCATTCTTGAGGCTCTCGGTTGTAAGAATCTTCCCGCAGCAGATTCCAAGGATGTTGAAGCAGTTCTTGTTTCAATCGCAAACCGCTTTGATGAAATTCTTGCAGATCCCATCAATGAAGTTCTCAATGTTCTTCCCAACATCATTTACTTCATTAATGCAAACGGTATTTCAGTTTCACTTAAGAATATGGTTGCAAGCGTAACAGGCTTCATGGCTCTTCTTAAGGAAAGCTTCGGCGTAGATGTTGACCTTATCGCAATCATCAACGATGCACTTAACGGTCTTCTTCCCGCTGAATCAAATGCAACAATCGATGTTCTTGACCTTGACCTTGAAACAGTATTCACACTTGTTCAGGAAATTCTCGGTCTCGACCTTACAATGGCTTCAGATATTCTTGTTGACCTCTGTGTGGGTAAGATTGAAGCTTACAAATCAATCAGCGGCGACTATGCATTCAGAATGGTTTACAATGACGACTATGCAAGATACGATATGATTACAATTCTTGTAACTATCGCACTTATGGTTGTTTCTAACGAGCAGAATGCAAAGGCTCTTGACGAAATGCTCGGTACAGAGCTCCTCTCCGCACTTAAGACTGTATTTGCAAGCGTAGAAATCAACTACGAAGCTATTGACTGGGATTACTGCTGGGATGAAAACGGTGAAGCTACCGGCGACACAATCCCTGTTATCGAAAGTGCTATCACCTATCCCAATGACTTCACAGAAGAAGATGCAAAATATCTTGCTGAAAATCTTCCCGCTCTCGTTGATGCAGTTGTTAAACTTGTAAGCGAAAACGAATCACTCGCTCAGCTTCTTAAAGAAAACGTAAACATCTTCAATGCAAAGACTCTCGAAGACCTTGTTGGTCTTATCGCAGATCTTCTTGGCGATGTTGACAGCGTTCTTCTCGGACTCGGTATGATTCTTGATGTTGACCTCAACGGTCTTCTCGCTCATGAAATTGACGCTGACATTGATACAGTTGAAGAATTTGCAGCAGAGCTTGCTGAAATTCTCAGCAAATATGCACCCGGTGTAATTGAATGGCTCCTTCTCGGCAGAGACTTTACATTCTTCGTTGACGAAACAAAGATGGCTGAAGGCGTTCCTTACGATAAGGATAAGGCTATTATCACAATTAACGGTGCTCAGGGTTATGCAGAAGGCCTTGCACTTGTGCTTGAAGCACTCGGCTGTGAAAACCTTCCCAAGGTTTATGAAGCTGAAAAGCTTGACACAACTGCAGTAATCGAAGGTGTTCTCACCTCACTTGCAAACCGCATTAATGAAATCTTCGCAAACCCCGTAGAAGAAGCACTTGACCTTCTTCCCAACCTTCTTTACTTCCTCAACGCTAACGGCGTTGCTGCAGCTGTAAATAACCTTGCAGGTGCATTCAGTGCTCTTGCAACCAAGCTTCAGGCATTCGGTCTTGACATTTCTCTCGGTAGTCTTGTAAACATCAAGAAGCTTATGGGTCTTGAAAACACCAATGCTGCTATCAGCCTTGACAACCTCACAGTTGAAGCTCTTCTTGAAGCTGTTTCACTTATGACAGGTCTTGACCTTACAACTCTCGATAAGGTTCTTACAGGCTTCGCTCTCGGTGAGGTTAAGGAATATGATTCAGTAAGCAAGGAAGCTGCTTATAAGATGGTATACCACACTGATTTCGAAAACTACGATATGATCACTGTTCTTGTAACAGCTGCTCTTCTCGTTGTATTTGAAACAGAAGGTAACGCTGAAAAGCTCAACGAAATGATTGGTACAGATATCATCACTGCTATCGAAGATGTATTCGCAGCAAGTGAAATCAGCTACACAGCTCCCAACTGGTCATATCCTCTTGCTGCAAACGGCACAGTTGATGCTATGAAGTATTCAATCACCTATCCCAACAACTGGACAGAAGAAACCGCTAAGTATGTAACTGCTGCTCTTCCCCAGATCGGCGATATGATCGCAGGTATGATTGACAGCAACTACACTTCACTTGCAGCTCTTCTTCAGGATAAGGTAAATGTATTCAACGCAGATACACTTAACAGCCTTGTTGCTCTTATCGCTGACCTTCTCGGCGGTATTGATGATGAGCTTCTTAAGGCAGCAGGCGTGCTTCTCAACGTTGATGTTGTTGGTCTCAAAGCTTACAAAGCTCCTGAAATCAACTCAACAGAAGCATTCGCAGCAGAGCTCGCAAATGTTCTTACAACATATGCAGGCGGCGTTGTTGAATGGCTTCTTCTCGGCAAGGATTACAAGTTCTTTGTTAAGGATGTAACCAAGGACGGCATTCCCGTTGACTTCATTATAATAAACGGTGCTCACGGTTATGCAGAAGGCCTTGCACTTCTTCTTGAAGCTCTTGGCTGTACAGACCTTCCCGATGCATATGCAGAAGGTGCAACAACAAAGTCCGTTGTTGAAGGCACTCTCCTTTCACTTGCAAAGCGTATTGATACAATCCTTGCAAATCCCGTAGTAGAGGTTCTTGGTATTCTTCCCAACCTTCTCTACTTCCTCAACACCAACGGTGTTGCAGCTGTTGTTGATAACCTTACAGCAGCTCTTACTGCTCTTCTTGACAAGCTTGCAGTATTCGGTATTAAGCTTGACCTTAACGAGCTTGTAAACCTTCAGAAGCTTATGGGCATTGAAGGCAAGGGCGCTAATATCGACCTTGACAACCTTACAATTGCCGATCTTCTTGAAGCTGTATCACTTATGACCGGCCTTGACCTTACTCTTATTGAGGATGTACTTGTTGGCTTTGCTCTCGGCGAGGTTAAGACATACGACTCAGTAAGTAAGGAATGCGGCGATGCTAAGAGAATGCTTTATGCTGATGAATTTGACACCTATGATATGGTAACAGTTCTTGCAAACCTTGTTCTTCTTACAATTGCTGATGAAGACAATGCAGAATTTGTTAAGAACCTTACAGGTGAAGAAATTTACGGCGTAATCGTAACTCTCTTCAATGTTGAATCACTTCCCGTTCAGGAATTTGATTGGCTCTTCACAGAATATGCTGATACAGATCATGTATTCTCAGCTATCTTAAGCTCTGAGCTCTATGCTGACCATCAGTACGGTCCTCTTTACACTGAAGAAATGGCTCAGTATATTGCTGACAACTTCGGCAAATTCGTAGATAACATTATCTACCTCCTCGGTCTCAACATCAACGGCACAACAGTTGATAACCTTACAGATCTTATCAACGGCCTTATCAACGGCTCAGTTTACAACAGTGCAAACGTTGTTGCTATCCGTGATGCACTTGCAGGCGTTCTTGACGGTATTGTTAACCTCAAGGCTGGCAATGCAGTTGTAGGCGGTCTTATTGCAGAAGTTCTTAAGACAGCAGGCATTGCAGACCTTGCAGCAGTTGCAGAGGTTGAAGTTCCTGAATTCACAGAAGACAGAGCAAAGTTTGTTGAATCACTTTGTGATGTTCTTGAACCCCTCTACGGTGTTCTCAGATGGGTTCTTTCAAACGAAGATATTTCATTCTTCGTTGACTTAGACAAGACTGATGCTATCACTCTTCCCGGTGCAGAAGGCTACGCTTACGGTATTATTCCTCTTCTTGAGGTACTTGAATGCGAAAACATTCTCACTCCCGCAGAGTACTATGCAGCAGTTGAAGCAGACGGAGATGTGCTTCTTACTTCAATCCTCAATCCTCTTCTTGACAGAGTAGACGTAATTATTGAGAATCCTGCAGAAGAAATTCTTGCAATCCTTCCCAACCTCATCTACTTCATCAATTCAAACGGTATTGATACAGTTGTTAAGAATACACTCAACGCTGTTTACACACTTCTCAATGTAATCGAGCCTATTGCAAAGATTGACCTTTACGAAATTATCGGAATCGATCTTTCAACTCTCACATTCGAAAAGCTCTTCTCAATGCTTCTTGATATGATCTACGATGCAACAGGCTACAGATTTACATTTATGGATGTAAGCGCAGTTGCTGAACTCAGCGTAGGTACACTTGTTTCCTATGAATCAAAGAACGGCAAGACTGCATACAAGATGATTTACAACTCAAATACAGCAAAATCAGAAATGGTTACTGTTGTTATGAGACTTCTTGTAACATTCATTATGCACGAGAATAACCAGGAAATGCTCTTAGGTCTTCTCAGAGACAAGCTTGGTATGACTGCCGATGCTGAAAAATATGTAAGAGGTATCCTTGACTATCTCAAGAAGAACTCAACAGTAACAGCTCTTGGCATGGACCTTGCTCTTGCAACATTCTACTACATCTTCTACGGTGTTGATATCGGTGTTGATCACACAGCAAACGGCGTTAAGGACCTTAATGCAGAATGGACAAAGCTTCTCAATGATATGAGAAACTCAAAGAATGAAGGCGAAGCTCTTGCAGGTGAAATCATCGCAGGCATCCTCGACCTTGAAATCTTTGATGATGTTATTGATCCTGAAGAAGGTGTTGCACCTAACGGCTTTATCGCATTCTTCCAGAAGATTATTGACTGGTTCAACAAGATTATTGAATGGTTCAAAAACCTCTTTAATTAATTATTTTATTAATTAAATATATTTTAAGCCGTCACATCACTGTGACGGCTTAATCTTTTAAATATAGCTTACTTCTTGCCTCTCTTCTTATAATCCTTATCAAGATTATCACGCCAGCTGTTATCAAGCGGTGCACACTTTCTCACACTGCTCACCGCACAGGCAACTGACTCGTAAAGAATACCTGTACCCTCAGCATCGGCATTATAGTTTACAGCTCTGTCTTCGTCGATACCGTATCGTCTTGCAGTTTCGACAGCATCAATATTAGCACCGATGAAAAGAAACTCCCAACCGTATTTTTCTTTCTGACGCTCAATCATTCTCTTAACCTGATCACTTGAATAGCGGTTACTTGCATTCTCCATGCCGTCGGTTGTGATAATGAACATCGTATGTTCGGGAACGTCTTCTTTTCTTGCATACTTATGAATATTACCGATGTGATGAATAGCACCGCCGAGAGCATCGATAAGTGCTGTGCAGCCTCTTACGGTGTACTCTCTGTCTGTCATAGGCTTTATTTCAGAAAGCTTTACTCTGTCGTGAAGCACCTCACTTACATTGTCGAAGAGTACAGTTGAAACATAGCACTCCCCTTCTTCCTTCTTCTGCTTTTCAATCATAGCGTTAAAACCGCCGATTGTGTCAGCTTCAAGACCTGCCATTGAACCGCTTCTGTCAAGGATAAATACTAATTCTGTGATGTTGTTCTTTTTCTTCTGTTCGGGTACATCAATTAAATTCGCACTATTTTTACCCCATTTTTCATAGTCTTCGAGCGTTAATGAGGGAATTATTCTTTCATTCTTTTTCATATTATTTTACCTCCGTTTTGTTATTAAAGTCAACATATATTTTCAGCAGTCTATCATCAAGATAGGACACTGCCTTTTCCTTAAGATCGTCGCTGATTCCGTAAAAGGCTTCAGCAACTGAGCCGGTTATTGCAGCTATGGTATCACCGTCACCGCCGATAGATATCGCATTTCTGATGGCATCCTCAAAGCTTACCGATTCAAAGAAAGCTTCAAATGCCTGAGGCACAGAGCCCTGACAGGTTTCGTTGAAATGGTAGTCAGGTCTGATTTCATCAAGGGTAAAATCAATATTATAAAACCTGCTGACATACCTTTTTATTTCATCCATTGAAGCACCTGTTCGTGCAAGATAAATCGCACCTGCCACGCTTACGGCACCCTTTATACCTTCGGGATGATTGTGGGTAATCTCTGCTGTTGCCTTTGCTATCCTCTCTGCTTCAGCGAGTGACGTAGCATACCATCCTACAGGGGAAACTCTCATAGCTGAGCCGTTACCGAAGCTGTTATAAGGCTCTGTTCTGTGGTTTCTCAGCCAGCCGTAAAATCTACCTCCGTAACCGCAGTCAGGATACCGATTACCTATCCTGTGCATATATGTTATCAGGGACTTTTTGAAATCCTCATAATCGGTTATTTCTTCATATTTGCTGAGAGCCTTTGCAACAGCTATTGTCATAACCGTGTCATCGGTGAAAAAGCATTGCGGAGTGAAGAATGTGAAGTTTTTACTTTTTCGGTTATTGAATTCAAATCTTGAGCCGACGATATCGCCGATAATTGCTCCTATCATAGTTTTTACCTCCAAAAAAATTAATGGCTGTAAGGTGTGTTTCAACCTTACAACCATAGTATAGTAGATTATTAAATTGATTTGGTCGCTTGTCGGGAGACTTTTAAATCAATCGGCTTGCTCGTTCTATCATTTCCTCTTCGGAATTGCTCGTAGTGATAATTTCCATTAAACGAACTGCCAGTTTTTCTTTTTCGCTGTCCGTTTTCCCATCCATACACTCCGTTAATTCCGCTTTTGTATGTGATGATACGCCCAGCTCCCAAAACTTGCTTAATAGTTCGCACCGCATCTTGCTTCTCGGATTTTCCTTTTTCAACACTTTAAATACACGCTCCTTATTTCAGCACCCCAACAGTACCTGATCAAACTCAAACAGAGCCTCGTTAATAACAAAAATATCGTAAATTTCTTTCTGAATAAAGTAACGGATAATCTTGTCAAAGGTGAAGCTGCGTGAAAGTGTAAGTCCTGCAGATGCAAGTAAATCCTGTGTTTCATCAAGATCTAACTGCAAAGCTATTGCAAAGGCTACTGCCGTCTGCTTTGAGGGCTTATACGTTTTAGGATTGCACTTGATTTTAGAAAAGGTTTTCTTGTCAACGTTTGCCTTTTTATAGCACTCAACATCAGTCATTCCGCTTTCATCAATGAGGTCGAATAACTTATATGCAAACGGCTTATCCATTGACTTCAGATATTCCTTTAAGGTCTTGTTTCTGACACTGTCCGACTTGATTTTCTTCGGTGCAGGAACACTCGCACATATGGGTGCTCCGGCACCACAATCACAAATTTCTTCGTCGCAAAGGAAAGTTGACTCGCAGGGTTCAGGTCTCAAAGAACGGATACTGTATTCTGAAAAATCTGTCTTGTCCTCACGGATAAATTCTCTGATATCGTCAAAAAGCTCTCTGCTGAACTCATAGGAGCTACGGTCATAAATACACAGATAAACCGTCAGTTCGTGGTCGTAAAGGAACTCTGTTATAACCTGAATGGCAAATTTCAGAACTTTATCCTTAGGATATCCGTAGGCACCGGAGGAAATAAGCGGAAAGGCAACCGATTCACATCCGTATTCCACCGCTGATTTCAGTGATTCAAGATAGCAGGATTTAAGAATAATGCTTTCGCCCTGCAGTCCCCCATGCCAAACAGGACCTGAGGTATGGATGATATACTTTGCGTCAAGTCTGAAGGCAGGAGTCACTCTTACCTCACCGAGACCGAGAAGCGGCAAGCTTCGGCAAAGCTCATCGAGCTCTTTTCCTGCAGCAGTATGTACAGCAAGATCAACTCCGCTGTAGCCTATCATTTCTTCGTTGGTTGTGTTGACGATAGCATCAACGTGCATTTTAGTTATATCCTGACGGATAATCTGAAGAGGCATTAAATTCACCGCTTTTCCCTTATTGTTGATGTTTGTATTATAGCATTATAGCAAGCCGAAAATCAATAGATTAACCCATGCCAAAAGACAACAGTCCGATTATCTGTACTTAGATTTTTAACATATTGTTATTCTCCGATTTTTATGGTAAACTAAACACAGAAAGCGAGGTGTAGAAAGATGACAAATAAAACATACATAGCCATAGATCTGAAGTCTTTCTACGCCAGCGTAGAAGCACGAGAAAGAGGTCTTAACCCGATGACTACCAATCTTCTCGTTGCCGACCCTTCACGAACAGAAAAGACTATCTGTCTTGCAGTTTCTCCGTCGCTGAAGGCATACGGAATATCGGGCAGAGCGAGAATGTTTGAGGCCTTGCAGCAAATCAAAATTGCAAATAACGAGAGATTAAGAAAAGCTCCCGGTAGGAAATTCACCGGCTCATCCTATGATGATAATGAGCTGAAGGCTAATCCGAATTTATCTATCGATTATGTTGTTGCCGTTCCGAGAATGGCTCTGTATATCGAATACAGCACCCGCATTTATGAGGTTTATCTCAAGTATGTTGCACCTGAAGACATTCATGTTTATTCTATAGACGAGGTGTTTATCGATGCTACCGCTTATCTGAAGACCCTTAAAATGTCTGCCCACGATTTTGCGATGATGCTTATTAAAGACGTGCTCACTACAACAGGTGTAACTGCAACTGCAGGCATCGGTACTAATCTGTATCTTTGCAAGGTTGCTATGGATATCACCGCCAAACACATACCTGCCGACAAGGACGGGGTACGTATTGCAGAGCTTGACGAGATGTCTTACCGCAGACTTCTCTGGGACCACAGACCTTTAACGGACTTCTGGCGTGTGGGCAAGGGTATCTCGAAGAAGCTTGAGCAGAACTATATGTTCACTATGGGCGATGTTGCCCGCTGTTCTGTGTACAATGAGGATTTACTCTACAAGCTGTTTGGCATAAATGCAGAGCTTCTGATTGACCACGCCTGGGGCTGGGAGCCTTGTACCATTGCCGACGTCAAGGCATACAAGCCCGAAACAAACTGTCTGAGCTCGGGACAGGTGCTTCACTGCCCATATGATTTTGATAAGACAAAAATCGTAATCAAGGAAATGCTTGAAGCCTTGTCTCTTGACCTTGTGGAGAAGAAGCTCGTAACGGACCAGATTGTCATGACCATCGGCTATGATATTGAAAATCTCACCGATGATACCCGACGAAGAGCCTATAAAGGTGAAATCAAGACAGACTTTTACGGAAGACAAGTACCGAAGCACGCAAGAGGTACTGTCAATATTGGCAGAAAAACGGCTTCAACGAAGCTCATTACAGAAGCTGTTTTAAAGGTTTATGATGAGGTGGTAAATCCTGAACTTCTCATAAGAAGAATAAACCTCACCGCCAACCGTGTTGTACCTGAGGACACCGCTTCACAAGGTACTGCCCCCTATCAGCTTTCACTCTTTGAAGTCTTTGATGAGGAGCAATTAAAGAAAGAAGATGCCGAGCTCGAAAAGGAAAGAAAGATTCAGGAAACCCTTATCGGTATCAAGAATAAGTTTGGCAAGAACGCCATTCTGAAAGGTCTTAACCTTCAGGAAGGAGCGACTGCCAAAGACCGCAACGAGCAAATCGGCGGACACAAAGCTTAAAGAAAGGAGTGTGCCGTATGAATAACGATTGCAGTGAAAAGTATAAAGATATAATCGACCTGCCACATCATCAGTCGATGAAAAGGCAGAGAATGTCTATGATTGACCGTGCGGCACAGTTCAGTCCCTTTGCGGCTCTCACAGGACACAATGCCGCTATCATCGAAACGGCAAGGCTCACCGACAGACAAATCGAGCTTGACGAAGGTACGAAGTCAATTATCAATGAAAAGATACAGATGATATCTGATTACCTTTCAGAAAAGCCTACCATAACAATAACTCATTTTGAGCCTGACATAAAAAAGGACGGTGGTGCTTATTTAAGCACCACCGGCACGGTTAAAAGGATTGATGATTTTAAAAGAGAGATTATTCTGACGGATGAAACGATAATTGCCATTGAGCGGATATCTGATATTGAGGGTGAGTTGTTTAAGGGGTTGGAGTGAGAGAATCAATATAAAGTTATTAAGCCGTCACTTTGCGTGACGGCTTAAGATTTTAGTTTAATATCAATCTTTCCGCATTACTGAAGCAAACAGCATCAGCATAATCCTTATCGCAATTTCCGTAAATATATTCTACTCCGCTTAAAAGTTCGGGTGGCCTATGGTCAATTCTGTGAGCATCAGAACCTATGAAATCAACTAGTCCTTCCGATAAAAGTTTTCTTGCAAAGGTTCTGATTCTTTCGTTTTTTTCTTTCATCAGACTATAAGAGTTAATCTGAAACATGCATCCTAATTCCTTGAGATGTTTAAGCACCTCATCCTCACCGTTAAGTACACTATATCTCTCGATGTGGGCGAGAACAATCTTTTTACCTGTTTGTTCAAATACGTTATCAGCACACTCAAAAATCTCCCAGGCCGTCATAAACGGTGACATTTCAATAAGCACATAATCGGTGTTATTCAGACTTTTAGCAGCACCACTTTTTATATCTCTTAATGTTTCAGGAAGATAACTATCGTTTTCGCAAAGAATCTCCGCACCTTTGTAAAGTTTGATATCCATGCCTTCACTTTTGACTCGTTCTTCAAGAAGAGCAAAGTTTTTATCATAATCTGTTAGTTCTGCCTGCCAATGATGCGATGTACAGAAAACCTTTCTGACACCCTGCTGTGCTGCCATTTTAAGCATTTCAACTGATTCTTCAATTGTTTCAGCACCGTCATCAACGCCAAATAAAATATGTGAATGTAAATCGGTTACGAAGTGTTCACTCAATTAAACCACCACATTTCTGTATCTTATTTCTTACCAGATTTAATGATTTCCTGTAATTCAGCCAAATGAGTCTGTGTAAAACGTATATCTTCATCTTCAATTGGTATAGATATTGCATTTATAGAATTCACATCAGCAGAAAGGATGTTTTTATAAAACCTATCCATAACCTCGCTTTTAGATCTTATTAAAATAAATTTTTTACTATAATCCAAACAAAGAGCTACTCTAGTTTGCGGCCAATAATATTCAGGATCCAGAAAAATATTATTTGTTTCAATATAGCTAGAGCCCTTTATATCACGACATATTTGGCAAAAACAAGCATCACTATTAGAGTCAGGTCTATATCTTTGCATTGTATTTTCACGTATTTCTCTGCTATTAACCAAAACTTCTTTACCGGTTAATAATTTAACCTTATGAACAATTCGTACATCCTCAACTTTTATGATTTTTCTTACAGATATAGCTTTTTGTTTAATCATTGAACGCAAAGAAAAAACATTTTTTACTGGTTCACTTGGAAAATCTGATTCAAAAAATAATCCACTATAATTAATGCGTTCGTACAAATTCAAGCCATATTTTTCTATAAGATCGTCACTGATAAACTTATGCGATATACAATTACTGAGTATTCTGCTACCATATCTAATATAATCCGATTGCAAATCTTCTATATCATCAGCAGTAAGTTGTTGAGCAATATCCAACTCCTCATAATCAACCAACTCAATATCCTTTATCTGCAACAACTTTGCTAAAGGCAAAGCCTCTTGTGCAATTATATGAGAATTAATAATATGACCATTGAATACATTTTGTTCTTTCGGCACAGTAAAAACATTACCTGCTCTAAAACTTCCGTCTTCCATTTTAAACGGAATTTTATCTTTATACTGCAGAAGTGTTCCGATAATGCCATTAAGATACTCTTGATTGCTTGATAATTTTTTAAACAATTCTGCATGTTTCCGCTGTGGATTATTATGAGACAAAATAATATTAACTATTTCTTTTTTGAACATTTCCGTTTTATACACACTATCCATTTTTTTAATGTGTATATCTAATATTACCTCTAACACTTCCTTTTCTACAACAGAAGGATAACCTGATTCATCGTACACAAGACAATCACCTGTTATCTTGGCGAGCTCGGCTCTGCGTACACCGACAATCTTCTGAAACCGTACAATCCGAGCGTACTCGGGATCATTTAAGTCCTGGTTAGTATGATTCATCGTGTTGCCCCTTCCCCTACTGAACTGACCTATGTGTCTGATTGGCTTATTTATCTCTGCCAATGGCACATCGAAAGTACTGCAGACAGAAGCAAGGTAGGTATCTATAATCTTTTCAGACTCTGACAGCAATCTTATTTTAGCTTTTTTAATTTTCTCTAAAGTTGATTTTCTTCTACACTCAAAGAGGCGTTGTAAATGCCGAATACTTCAGAAAAAGAGTATATGCCTGATAAATAACGCAGCCGTCGGGGATTAATTTCCTCGGCGGCTGTTTTTTGTTGCTGAGAAATACATCAGACACATCATAAAAAGCTCTCACAATTATGAACAGATTATGAAAATGAATTGTGCCCTGTGGCTTCGTGTATCAATTCGTGTATCAAATTAAAAATAAAGCACCCGAAACCCCAGTAAAATAAAGGGTTTCGGGTTTAAGGTCATTATTCCCACTCACTTAGTTTTGCAAAAATTTGTTAAAAAACGCTGTAAAACAAGGGCTTCAGAGGGGTAAAAACCGCCCTTTTAAGATATGGTATCACAATATCGCATCACGGACAGTATCACGAGAGACAAACACTCCCCCGAGTGGATTTTCGGGTCATTTGAAGCTCTGTTGTTTTACTATTGCAAATGAATTGTAGCACATATAAATGTAATTGTCAAGCTTTAAAGCGGTAAAGTTTTGCGTAACATGTTTTTTTCTTTATAATGAAATTTAACCAAGAATTTCAAGAGTTTAATAAACTAAAAAAAGAAACATACTATTGCTAAATATCATTTTTTTCTCTTCCTGAAATTGGATGCATACCGCCTCCGAGCCATTCACCAGTTGCAAGCCAAATTTCATAAAAATATAACCATTCAATTGTCCAAGGAACAATGGTATTAGCCAAAACTTTGTGAGAATTAAATTCATCGTACATATACAAACAGATACGAACCATTTTATTCTCTTTGTCAACTTTAAATTTATGTGGAAAATCTTTAGAATCTAATTTTTCTAACTCATCGCCTATCACCCATACTTTAGGGCTCTCCCAAAGTTTATATGTTATCATAACAGTATATTCTTTAGAAAGAACAGTTGGTTTTATTTTTGCACACCAAAATAACTGTTTGTTTTCTATACCGCAAGATGAATCCTTATATGCCGCACATAAAGCAACCTTTTGTTGTAATAGCGATAATGGTGCTCTTCTAAAATATTTATTTGCCAAAAAACGTATGACCTCCAACTTTTTTAGTTGTCGCCGTAGAGGTTGTAGTTAATCCTCCTTGTAGCCCTTCAACATATAACGATTTGCTCTCGCGTTCAGTTCTTATAGAGTCTCCAGCTTCCTTAAAAGCTCTCTGTACTACATTTCTGCCAAATGATAATGATAATTTTTCAGCAACATTGTTAAGCCCAACAGCTCCAAGTGGAGCTGTAATAATATCATCTTTTGCTTCTTTTAACCACCAAAAGAATTCTTTTGCCTTTTCAGGATTTTCATTCCATTTATCTGCAAAATTTTCAGCTTCCATTACAGGATTACTAATTATGTATTTACCATTAGAAACTTTTATATATTTTTCCATATTGCAAATAATATTATATAAGGCATCGTATAACATTACCTCATTATTGTATGAATGAGCCGCAAGTGTAGTAATTATAATCGATATAGGAGCATTTTTCTTTCTTGATTCAGGCAACCCATCATATGTTATATCTCTGTGTCTTTTTAGCAATTGAATTGCTTGCTGCAGAGGTGTTTTTATTTTGTAGATAGGAACTTTATCAATTTCCACATCGTTTTTAGCTGCGAACGTTTTTCTTAATTCGATAGCCTGCACTTTCATTCTTCCTTCAAACCAATCATGATATTTGTATGGATTGCTATATTTTGGCATATAACAGTTTTCTGAAAGTTTATGAGTAAGCTTAATTTCAGTAAAATAAGGCTCAATATAATACTTATCATTGGGCACACAAGGTAATATATCCATATGAAACTCATTATAGTTTAAGGTCCAGCATCGTTTCCCTTCGTCTTGCAACATCTGTCGGTATGTTTTATGTTCTTTTAATCTATTTCCAACTATATTCTTAATTTCATACTCGCTTTTATACTTTGCATTTTTCAAGAGACACACTAAATCGATATCATACTCATCCTTATCTGAAACAGGTTTGATTACTGTTCCTAAATAAAATGAACCTTGAGGCATTATTTTTACTGAGGAGCTCTCATCACAGTCTCCAAGCCATTGACCTACTGCTTTATAGCTTTTTTCTGCATTCTCTCGCATTGTATCTGAAATATCAATATTGGAAGCAATTCTTTTTAAATAAGAATCTAATAATTTTTCTTTTTCAGTCATAATTCAACCTCCTAATTTTAGTGTTTCAAAAAATCCATTATCTTCATCGAAAATTGTTATAACAGGGTAAGTATTTGGCATATATCGTCTACCGACTTCAAAAGCAGCCGAAACCGGAATAGCTGGGAACAAATTAATGATACAGCTACCCCCATAGCTATTAAGTATGGCGTCGCAAGTTTCCTGAAATTTATGCCAAAACAAACTCAAATCAACAGTACTTTTTATGCAATCAACGCCTAAGGTATCTGCTTTGATTTTATAAATCGCATCATATTTGCCGGTTTGCAAAACTCTCTCTGCGGAGATATCATCAGTAAGCGATAGTACAAGTGCAACACTATTGTTAGAAAAATCCAGTTTATCAATATGCAAATCAAAATTGTTTGTTTGTTCGTCAGATTGCCATTCCCATGTGTCTGGCATTCGCGTTTTTTGATAAACATCACACGGTAATTTATCACCAATCAATTCGCCTAATTTTATAATCAGAGGGATTGGAGCAATAGGGAAAATCGAAAAGTTCGATTTGTTAAACTGAATAAAAGGATTGTATAAATTTGCATTAAACTGAACCTCTAATGCGGACAAGCAATCTTTCCAGTATTCTTCTGAACGATAATCTTGACGAGAAAAAACAGGAATATTAATGCCATAAGGTGAATCAGGTTGTTTATTAGGCAATACTGCTTTGGCAGCAAGTTTATAATCTATATTTACACTAACCTTACCCTTAATAGGTGAAGAAAACATAACTATCTCTGTTTTAGGAACATTAAATAAACTACAAATACGTTCAACTCTTTCCTCATGATTCCTCTTCATTTCTTTCAATCTTTCAACAGGATAGTCACGAGGACCGGTTGATGGAATATCTATAAGTTTATGATGGTCTGCACACATCAACATAAGATTCTCGATTTTATCCGACAGTTTGTGTGATAATTCTGCATCGCCACGAGGCCCTTTTTTGCTCGAAGCAATAATATGTGCAACAAAAGCATTATTAAATTCCGATAATGTAACATTGTCATAAAAAAGTCTTTTACCGCAACCTTCAAATTCACACATACCAGCAGCTTTACCACAAAGCATCCGAATAGTGTTATCAGAAGGATTTTTACCTCTGCTCATAACATCACCTCAAAATATCTAATTATTTCAACTTACTTGATAATACGAATCCATAAGAATTCTTTCGTCTCTGTAATATCGTTCGCAATCATTTCACCATAAGTTTTCATTCTTTACCTCGATTCTATTTTTACTTCATCGAATTGTTTCTTGCATTCTTTTTGCTCTAAGCGCATAAAGGATAGCAAACACATTTGGTAAGTCTCATCGCACTTCTATACTAAATCTTCTTAAAAAACCACAATGAAAACAAGTATGCAACTAAATATTCAAGTGCTAAGAGAACTGTCGTTAACGCCATTGAAATCATTAGTACAGTTAGTTTTCTTTCACTTTGAGAAGCATAAAAAGACAATCCTTGCCTATGATTAAATCACAAAAAGCAATAATGTTAACATAAACCTCTCTAGATACCATCCTAAGTTTATCTTTACGTAATGCACAATTATTCTCATCATCACGTTCTATGACATTACCGCCAGGAAAATATCTGTTAAAATGATATTTTCTTTTTTCTCCTTTCAAACACCGCAACAGCAAAATTATTGCCCAGCTAGCTGAAAAGAAATAGAAAATATTTGAAAGCACATATTATAACCTCGATAAAGATCTTATCATCTTCAACTGTTTTCTTTAAATGTTACGTATAAACTATCTTGCTATCCATCCAGCTCTGACAACTTGTTCAGTTCTTCATCTTTATAACGAAATGGTACATCCTCATAAACAGACAGATTTGTAAAACAACCTTCCTCAGCATAGCCAATTCGCTGATAATCGTGTCCGCCATCAACGAAACAAGCCTTGCAGCTACACTCAACAAAATCATGTCTGTAGGTTGATTCAATTATATCTCCGCATAGATTGCACCGTACTGAGTTTTTTATTACTTTACGTCTCATCATATTATAAAAACACCACAAAAGCTTTCTTTAATGTCAATACCAAATCAATAGCTTTGTTTATGAGCTCAGGATAGTTATCTTGATTATCAAAGTCAAGGCCTTGAATATATGTACAAGCTAATGAAGCTTTTTTATCATCAAGTCTATCCCAATACAACTCAAAGCCGCATGAAGCTTCAATTTCTTCTTTATGAGCATAAAATTGATCGTATAACTCTTTATTATCGGCAATCCATATACCAACTCGGATTTTATGTTCTTTATTAACAAGATCCATAGATATATGGCATTCGGATGAACCCATAGCAACGGAGTACCAATGGTCTGTTGTTGCCTTACGCTTATTAAAAGGTTTTCCCCGTTGCTCTAAAACCTCATTTAACTGTGTCCAAAATTCCAGTCTTTTTTGTTGAGCCACACTCAACTCTGAATTTTTTGATATAGCTTTTACACTTTTAGCAAAATCATTTGGCTGTTCTATTATCTTAAACATAGGGGCCGGTTCAGAATTACCTATAGTGTACGCGTGAACCTCTATTAAGAAGAAGGACAAATCATCGCTGGTATGTTTATTGAGCCACTCAATTGCACTTGCGTGTTCCTGCCTGGCAGAAGCTACAATCCATACAACAACAGCCGCATCAAGTCCTGAAGCATATGTTATAATTTTGCCAAGATGATCATGATTGGTAGCCTCAAGTTGATTTTCTATAAGCACAACTTTACCTGTGATTTCATCTTTACAGAGAATATCACAGCGATAGTTACCTACAAATTTTTCAGTTTCTACATCAGTTAATGATAAATTTAATTCATCACCCAGCTCTTTAATATTTTCTTCATTAGCCAACCACTTCGAAAAGTTATATTGCTCATGAGCCCAAACTGTTCTGATGTCTACTTCATTTAATTTACCAAGTTTCATTTTTTACACCTCCACGTTATCCGTCCACATTTCGCACTGGCCGATGACAGTTTCAATTGCGTTTTCGTACTGTTCAGGTGGATATTTATATTTTTTAAGCAAGCGTTTTACCATTTTACGCATAGTAGCTCTTGCTGTTTCTTTTTTTTGCCAGTCTATAGTCCGATTTTTACGAAGAAGTTCCGTCAATTCACGTGTCATCTCAACAAGAATATCATTTTCATAGAAATCCTTAATAGCCTCAGGTTTTGTAAGAGCATCATAGAACGCAAGCTCTTCCTGTGTTAACCCAAGAGTTTCACCTGCCTGATAAGCTTCCATAACCTTTTTTGCAGCTTCTAATAACTCTTCAATGGTTTTCTCATTGTCAATATGACCATTATAATATGCATTCATTATGCGAGTAATCATCCCCGAGAACTTTTGAGACTGCACAAGATTAGTACGCTTATACAATGACACCTGCTCAGCAAGCAGTTTTTTGAGAATCTCAACAGCGATATTTTTCTGTTTCATCTTTGAGATTTCCTCAAGAACATTCGGATCGAACAGCGAGAAATTCTCGCCAACGTTTCGACTATCAAAAAGACTAATAACGCCTTCGCTCTGTATACTTGCTTTTAAAAGCTCGTTTATCTGTGCATTTATTTCATTAAGTGATAACGGCTTGCCACTGTTACCACCGTAAGTTAATTTAACAACTGTTGAACGTACAGCTTCAAAATAAGCCTGTTCTCTGCGTTCTTTATCAGTAGTCATACTTGAACAAAGAGACATTGCCTGCTTCATAAGTAAAGCTTCTTTTAAGAACAAGTCTTTACGGTCTTTCACTTTTGGATCTAATACAAAGTTAGCACCTTCAGAAATAAGCTGAGCCATAACTAACGGAGTACCTGTAAGGAATCCGCTATAATCGAAGCCATGGAACAAATCACGACATACCTGCAGTTTCTCCTGGAACTTAGGATAAGCAGTTTTAGCAATATCCATGTCTCCGTACTTTGCACGGTCACGTGCTGTGTACTCATTCATTGCAGCTTTTAATGCACCTGCAATACCAACATAGTCTACAACAAGACCGCCTTCTTTATCCTTGAATACACGATTGACGCGGGCAATAGCCTGCATAAGATTATAACCGTGCATAGGCTTATACACATACATAGTATGCATAGACGGAACATCGAAACCTGTGAGCCACATATCGACAACAATAGCTATCTTCATAGGATCATCATTATCCTTAAACTTACGAGCCAACTCTTCTTTGTGGTGCTTGGTACCAATGATTTCTTTCCAATCTTCAGGATCGTTATTGCCACTGGTCATTACAACACCAATTTTTTCTTTCCAACCGGGTCTGACTTCCATCAAGCGGCGATATATTTTCATAGCAATAGGTCGTGAATATGCTACAATCATTGATTTACCGGTAAGAAGATTTGCTCTGCCGCTTTCATAATGCTGAACAATATCATCAACAAGAGACTTGATTGTAGAATCTGCACCAAGTACACTCTCCATCTGACCGAGCATCTTTTTACTCTTTTCAATGGTTACAGAATCAGCCTGCTGCTCTAAAACGTCATATGTAGAATCAATAAGCTTAAGCGTATTTTCATCCAACTTAAGATGTATAACACGGCTTTCATAGTATACGGGACGGGTTGCGCCATCTTCAACAGCCTGTGTCATATCATAAATATCAATGTAGTCACCAAACACTTCGCGGGTGTTACGGTCTTTTGATGAAACAGGAGTACCTGTAAAGCCGATAAATGTTGCATTTGGAAGAGCATCACGAATAATACGAGCATTACCGATTACTATTCTTGCCTCGGTTTCGCCCTGCTCATTTTCAATCATTACTACTCGTTCATCCATACCGTACTGTCCACGATGAGCTTCGTCAGCCATAACAACAATATTACGGCGAGTTGACAGAGGCTCTTCGCTTTCCTCGAACTTAAACATAGTAGTGAAAATAATACCATTAGCTTCTCTGCCGGCAAGTAATTCTTTTAAATGCACTTTACTTTCCGCCTGAACAGGTGTCTGACGCAGGAAAGCTGCACACTTAGAGAACTGGGAATACAGCTGATCATCAAGGTCTATTCTGTCTGTCATAACAACAAGAGTTGGACTGTCTAATGCTTCCTGCAATAAATGAGCATAGAAAACCATAGACAATGATTTACCACTGCCCTGTGTATGCCAGAAAACACCGCCTTTACCATCAGTTGTTGTGGCAATTTTTGCTTTTTCTACAGCTTTACGTACTGCAAAATACTGGTGATATCCTGCAAGAATCTTAAAAGCTTTTGCTTGCTCTACCGAGAAGCAGATAAAGTTTTTTATGATATCAAGAATACGCGCTCTGTCAAACATACCTTCATAGAAAGTGTCAAACTGAGCTAATGCAGTATTTTCATAACTGCCGTCTTTGGTCTTCCACTCCATAAAACGGTCAAGACCTGAAGTGATAGTACCTGCCTTATTTGTAGTAAGGTCACTGATAACACAGATTGCATTGTAATTAAAAATAGAAGGTATATCCTGCATATAGTTACGAATCTGATTATATGCATTTTCGGCGTTAACTTCATCTTTGGAAGGACTTTTAAGTTCCATAAGCACCAAAGGCAAGCCGTTGACAAACAGAATAATATCAGGGCGACGGTTGTTGCCGTTTTCTATATATGTAAACTGATTAACTGCATAAAAACTGTTATTCTGAACATTCTTATAGTCTATCAGATACACAATAGATGTGCGCTCTTCACCCTTTACAAAGTATCTTACTGGCACACCGTTCTGCAGGTAATCCATAAACTGCATATTTTTCTGCAGCAGACTACCTGTATCGAAGTTGCGAAGCTTATTGATCGCTTCGTTGATTGCATCAAGAGGCAAACCTTTATTCAGTTTTACAAGACTGTCCATAAGTACAGAATCCAGCAGAGGGCTGGAATAATCACGCTCCATGTCAGGGGCGTAAATATGGGTGTAACCCATGTTTTCAAGCAGCTCTATAACGGCTTTCTCAAACATATCCTCTGTAAAATGCATAATGATGCCTCCTATTACTTGTTTTACTCTTATGAAGGTAACGTGGTCATTTCAACGATTCTTTGTTTTCTTCACAATATTTTCTAACAACTTCTAACCAATTGCTGTACCAATACCAACTACCAGATATATTGACCCCATAAGCATATTTTTTATTTCGTGCATCCTTTTCTTTCCATAAATCAGTATGTTTATTGATGGTGAATTTCCTGTATCCTTCGTCCTGCATAATCTTCACAATTTCACCGGGGCGATATTTAGGTTTTTCAGTTTCCTTGATTAAGGCATAGGTCTTTTCCATTCCTTCTGCTAGGGGAGAATCACTCTTTATAAATTCAACTACTTGGTCAGCTTGTCCTTTTCTTTTGGCATTTATGGGGACAAATAATACACGATATGCATATCTCGAGCTTTTCAAAGCATCATCTGACAATGAGTCCTCATACTCAACAACAAAGTTTTTTATGTTTGTTGTTATATGAGGATTATCTTTTAAATCGCCCTGTTGAGTCGGAGATAATGGAGAAAATTGAATTGCAAGTGCGAGTTCTTTATTCAAACTATACTTTTCTCCGAACAATTTACATATATAGAAATCAAAATTTATTGCACATGCTTGAAGTTTAGCACTCAAATACTCATCGATTTTATCTGTCATTTGGTGTTCTATTTCATGGCGTATTCCTATTAAGAATTTTAAGTTGGAGATTGTATCAGAGTCTAAAGGACAACTTTTTTCATTTAAACATCTCTCTAATTCCCAATGTTTATACGCACCATATTTTGTTTTATCATATCTTTTGATTTTGCCGATAACTGTATAATATCTGTAGTCGATTTTTTTCTGTCTATAATATGCATGCAACAAATATGTCCATCCAATTATAGACAATGTAATAAAGCTTTCTGCTTTAAAAGTCACATTTGGGTTGTTATAGATTTGAACAGCTGCCATCATGGCTTCACGTGATTTCTTTATAAGTTCATCTTTTACTGAATATAGCTTTTTCTTAGCCATTTAGGCAACCTCCTTGGAATAATAAACGATAATTTACAGCAGCAAACGCAAGCTATTTACGTTTCGAAGTTCATTGACAATGCTGATCCAGAATGGGAACAAGGTCATCTGTCCGATCTTATAACCGTTAAGTACGGCAAAGATCATAAAAAATTAGCTGATGGCAGTTATCCCGTGTATGGCTCAGGTGGTGTCATGCGCTATGTCGAGCGTCCTTTGTACGATAAAGAGTCTGTTCTGATACCGAGAAAAGGTACGCTGAACAATGTCATGTATGTAAATCAGCCTTTCTGGTCTGTTGACACCATGTTTTACACAGAAATGAGACTTCCGAATGTGGCAAAATTCGTTTACCACTTTGTCAAAGCGAAAGACCTTGCTTCCATGAACGCTGGATCTGCTGTGCCAAGCATGACCACTGATATTCTAAATGCAATGGAAGTTGCCATTCCTTCTGCGTCTGCTCTGGAAGAGTTTGAAGCATTAGCCTCACCTATGTATAAAGCCATGCAGGAAAACGATAATCAGTCTGAAACACTCGCCAAACTGCGTGACGCTTTGCTGCCAAAGTTGATGTCCGGTGAGATTGACGTCTCTGACATCCAACTCTAAGCCGCTAAATTATCGTTTAACATACAAATAACTTCTACCAACGGCGGAAGTTAAACAAAAGGAACTGCCGTTGCTTGTCGTTCTCTTATTAAAAGGAGACGTGGCAATGAAAGAACAATTAATCACTGAGATACAGCAGCAAATGCTGCCGTATTTAAACAACGAACAACTTAATAAACTGCGTTGTGCTTTGGAATTCTGCCTTCATAATATAGAAGTTGAGAAATCCATGGAGCAATCCCAAAGTGAACAGATAGATTTTGTGTCAGCTTTTATTGCAGCAAAACGCATTGAAGGTTGTTCCGAAAAAACGCTTTTTTACTATCAGAAAACTATTGAAGCAATGTTGGTATCTGTTAAAAAAACTGTACAGAGCATCACAACAGATGATATCAGACAGTATCTTACGGAATATCAAATCAAGCGTAATTCAAGCAGAGTCACTATCGACAATATCAGGCGGATTTTGGCTACATTTTATTCTTGGTTAGAGGATGAAGATTATATTGTAAAAAGTCCTGTGCGAAGAATACATAAAGTGAAAACTGCTAAAGTAATTAAAGATACTTACACAGACGAAGCTTTAGAGCAGATGCGTGATAATTGCGATTCATTGCGTGATTTGGCAATCATAGATTTATTGGCATCTTCAGGTATGCGAGTTGGTGAGCTTGTTGCACTTAACCGTGATGATATCAACTTTAATGAGCGAGAGTGTGTAGTTTTCGGCAAAGGCAATAAAGAACGTTTAGTTTATTTTGACGCTCGAACAAAAATACATTTATTAAACTATCTGAACAGTCGCACTGATAGTAATCCCGCTCTTTTTGTTACACTTCGAGCACCATATAATCGTTTACAGATAGGTGGAGTAGAGGTGCGATTGCGACAGCTTGGCATAAGACTCCTTATACCTAAGGTGCATCCTCATAAGTTCAGGCGTACCTTAGCAACATCTGCTATTGATAAAGGAATGCCTATTGAGCAAGTCCAGCAGCTCTTAGGTCATCAGAAGATAGATACAACCATGCATTATGCAATGGTAAAACAACAAAATGTAAAGCTGGCACATAGAAAATACATTGGATAGGACGGTGCGATTATGGAGAATTGGACAACAATTCGTGCGGCGGACTTTATAGAGTTCAATCCCAGGTTAAGCATAAAGAAAGGTACAGTGGCTACCAAGGTTGCTATGGATAAACTGCAGCCATTTACTAAAAAGATACCGGCAACTGAGCAGGCAGAGTTTGCAGGTGGTGCAAAGTTTTGCAATGGTGATACTATCATGGCAAGAATTACTCCCTGTCTCGAAAACGGCAAAACTGCGTTTGTTGATATTCTTGCAGATGGAGAGGTCGCATTTGGATCAACTGAGTTCATAGTTATGAGAGCAAGAGACGGCATCAGTGATCCCCAGTTTGTCTATTATCTTGCGACCAGTCCCGCATTCAGAAATGTAGCAATCAAGTCAATGGTAGGATCATCTGGACGGCAGCGTGTTCAGCAAGGCGTGTTGGATGAACTTGAGTTAATCGTTCCGCCATTGGAGGAACAGCAGAAAATAGGTGCATTTCTTGCTGTGTTGGATCAGAAAATTGCGCTCAACAATAAGATAAACGATAATTTAGCGGCTTAAATGTCAACATCAGATACTTCGATCTCGCCGCTCATCAAACGAGGTAGCAGCGAGTCGCGTAGATCCTTCAGTCTTGCGTTTTCCATTGCATTGATACGAATCTGTGCGTACATAGGCGCGACTACAGCGGAGAATGCTGCAATTTCTTCAGCTGTTGGCAGGTAGAATTGATATTGGAGTGTATCCGATGGTATTGTTCGCTGACGGCTGCCTGTCGATCCAGTGACATGGCTACACATAAAATCGGAAAACGGCAAACTATCAATTAGTGAATACAGGAAATCAGTGAGTATGCGATTCTTTGCTTTGTACACGATGAACTCTGTTGAGCAGACTGCATTGTCGGTCATGCAATAAGGACGCCATACACGCTTCGTAGTCGGATTGAGCTTCGAAATCATAAAGCAATCCGCATCTACGATGAACTTGTTACTTTTGATTGCAGTGGACAATTCAAACACAGGATAGCGCGTTTCGTCAAAAGCAGGGATGCTGTAATGTTCTATCATAGTTTCTGGTTGCTTCAATGGGTTAAAACTTTTGTTGGAGATAACAGCTACATCGCCCAACGAAATAAGTGACCACCCATCTGGGATTGAATCAGCGTTATGTAGGTAGAAATGCTCCGCAAACAAATTCTGCGCTTGTTGCTGTAAATTATCGTTTATCTTATTATTAGTTTCAATCTTACAATCTATCGCATACAAAGTTTCTGCAATTCCTTTTTGCACTGCTAAAGAAGGCAAAGGTATTGTTATTTCATCACCAAGTCTAAATCGAGACAATTCTGTTTGACCAGTTGAGCCTTCTGCTAATGCTTCAATGTAAGGTTTGCGCCACTTTACAGCATATCCTAAAAATAACGGATTAACTTCTTTTGATGGACGAACAATTGTCACATGAGAATCCACAGTTGCTCTAATTTTACTTGTAACTTGAGCAACTCTACCCAGTGTACCGGTTCCAGTAGAATTAACAAGAATATCCATTAACTGAACTATTTTATCATTTGATATTTTCTTTTTCGATTCATTGTGCATACGAGCTTCAGCTAAAGAAAGTGTTCCATTTCGAATACACTTCTGATTAATCACGCATACTCCATCTAATTCTGTGTAACTGGGGGTTATACCTCTTGAAATGTAAGAGGCAAGCTCGGAAAGTTTTACTTCATCATAAACCATATCCAATCGCCTCCAACTTCTGTCGGATTTCTGCCTCAAGAGTATGCGACTGAGCAAACAGTTCAGAAAGCTCGCCTGTTAATCTTGCCATCTTTTCTTCGAAAGGCTCGCCATCATCTTCCTGTTCTTCAATGCCAACATAACGACCGGGAGTAAGGATATAGTCCTGCTTGGCTATTTCTTCAGTATCAACTACTGCACAGAAGCCTTTCTGATCCTCAAGGGTTCCTTCGCAATATGCCTTGTATGCATCAGCTATCATAGCAATATCTTCGTCGGTCAGTTCACGCAGTTTTCTTGTTACCATAGTGCCGAGCTTACGTGCATCGATAAACAAAGTTTTACCTTTTTGTTTTTTATTCTTTGAAAGGAACCACAGTGATACAGGAATCTGTGTTGTATAGAAAAGCTGAGTAGGCATGGCAACAATACACTCAACCAAATCAGCGTTGACAATGTTCTGTCTAATCTCACCTTCGCCGCCACTCTGTGATGAAAGAGCACCGTTAGCAAGCACCATACCGATTTTTCCGTTAGGTGCAAGGTGATATATCATGTGCTGAAGCCATGCAAAGTTCGCATTGTTTGCAGGAGGCATACCGTACTGCCAACGCACGTTATCTCTGAGCTTATCTGCACCCCAACCGGAAAGATTGAAGGGAGGGTTAGCCATAATAAAGTCAGCACGAAGTGTAGGATGACAATCGTTAAAGAATGTATCCGCATTGTATCTACCGAGATTAGCTTCGATGCCACGAATAGCAAGGTTCATCTGTGCAAGCTTCCAAGTAGTCGGGTTTGAATCCTGACCATATACGGCAACATTATTGATATTACCGCTATGATTTTCGATGAACTTTGCGCTTTGAACGAACATACCGCCCGAACCGCAGCAAGGGTCATATACGCGTCCGTTATAGGGCTGTAAAACTTCTACCAGTGTACGTACAACACAAGAAGGGGTATAAAATTCACCTGCAAGTTTTCCTTCCTGCTCAGCAAATTTTGAAAGACAGTATTCATATGTTCTGCCAAGAATATCACGGCTTGAGCCTGTATCTACCATTTTAATATTAGTGAACAGGTCGACAACATCACCCAATCGGCGCTTATCCAATTCAGGACGCGCAAAATTCTTAGGAAGGATATCCTTAAGACGCTTGTTCTCCTTCTCAATTGCTCTCATTGCATCGTCAATTATAGAGCCAATTTCAGCAGTATGAGCATTTTTTGCAATAACACTCCAACGGGCATTTTCGGGTACGAAGAAAATACCTTCGGAGATGTATTCATCTATATCTTCTTCAAAACCGTCGCCTTCATCAAGTAACTGCTGATATTTTTCATCGAAGCGATCAGATATGTATTTCAGAAAGATTAAACCCAATACAACTGATTTGTATTCAGCTGCGTCAAGATTGCCACGCAACACACAAGCTGCGTCCCATATTTGTTTTTCAAAGCCGATATCGGCGGTGTTATTGTTTGTAGCCATCTTCATTTCTCCTTATCAGTTTTCTTCAGGAATAAATTCCATAATATCATCCACACCGCAGTTTAATGCGGCACAGATTTTACCAAGAGTTTCAACGGTAACGTTTTCACCCTTGCTCATTTTTGTGATTGTGTAATTGCTGATGTCAGCGACCTTTGCAAGGTCTTTTTTCTTCATATCATGGTCAATCAAGAGCTTCCAGAGCTTTTTATAACTAACAGCCATAAGTACACCTCTTTAAAAATAATAATCTGTTTATTATTATAACACTCTCAGACTGTTATTGCAATAAATAATGAAGTGAAAACTACATTTAATGTAAAAACATCTGCAATTCTCCATTGTGTACTCTGCTTGTTATTATCCTTGTATAATAAATTACAAAAAAATGAGGAGCAGTATAAGCTACAGCTCCCTTCTCGTTAAATGAAATCGATTTCAATATGAGTGAGCTTCACTCTTCTGACGATTGGCTAAAATCAATATCGCCCACTACAAATTTGCTTTTTGCTAATATTTTATCAATTGAAGCCTTAATACGCTCTGTAATTATAATATACGACGAAATATCCGACATAAGGAAACGAACAGCTTGATTCATCGAACGTTCCATTCCTATTATACTTTGCATTGAAGATTTAAGTCCATCCATAGATGAATTGCTTTCTGTTATTGAACATTGCATTCCATATAATGATTTCAAATATTCAATCAAATGAATCTTATTATCCTCATTTGTAGCAAACTTATTCTCCAACAAACCTAAAGTGTTTTTTTCGATTTCGTCCCACAAGTTTGAAATAGAGGTACTACTTTCACGTAATTTTGAGCTAAATGAATCAATGTGTTTTGCTGCTTTTTTTGATTCTTTACGAACAAAAGATGCTGTACCACTGCCGCCATTTTTATTAACACGTTCAATCTCTGAGGTGCTTGCAGAAACCCCTTTGCTCATTTCATGCATGCCATCATTCATATTATTGATAGCATCGGTTAATGCAAATGTGTTTGATTCGATGTCTGCTAAAAAATCTAAAAAACCTTTATCCGAATCGTCTTCTAGTACAATAGACGGTTTATCTATAAACCAAGACACATCGGCAATCTTTTCCAAAGTCAAAAAATCTTTTACAGGATTGCTATATGAAACGGTATTTTCAACAGCACCAATTAGATTGGTTTCTAAATAATCCAATAGATCCGCAAATTTTTTGAAATGTGTATCGTAATCTTTTGCACGATATTGTTTTAAATCAAAAGGCAACTTAGATAAATCATCCTTGGTAATAACTATAGTTTTTTTATTGAAAGAATGAGCCAATCCCAATTCATACATAACATTAGCATTTAACCCTGTTAAATCAGCAATAACCACATCTGCCTCAAAAATTGGCTGTATTATGTCCTTTAAAATATTTTGTTGATTACCTTCATCTCCTGCATTACTAAACTCAAATCGTTCAGAAAACTTCATTTTTAACATTTCATACACTTCAAAAAACTCCTCTTGAAAAGGCATGATGACAAATACTTTTTTCTTATCCATAATTAAGCTCCTTTATATATTAAGTTTCTCAATAATATAGTGTCGAAAAAGAGAAAAAGTAACAGAAATAATTTTAATTTAATCATTTTTGCTCAAATGATTAAATTAAAAGCGAAATGATATAATTAAATTCAACGCTTATTAGAAAATTTCATCTACTCAAATGCACCAATTCTCACTAAACAAAAAGCATCTTCGTTAAGCTAAAAAAACTATACCATATACTCCAAAATCACCAAGCATCAACCACAACATATTGTATGATTTTTTTGGATTTTGCTTTGTATTTGATAGCAATTTCTGAAATGACCAAAGGTATTATGCAAGAAAAACTAACAGATAAAAGGCGATTTTACAATATTAATAGCAAGGCACGACCTACATTTATCGTAAGTCGTGCTTTGTTCAATCATATTAAAACTTTAAGTATAAATAAGTTCCTTAAGAACTATCTCTTCTGCCGAGTGGCGGATGTTGTTCATCATCTGCACCCAAAGCATCTGATTGTTCTCCTTGAGCTCCTCCGTCACGCCCTGAGCTTTCATCATCTGTTCTGTCAGGCGCTCCAGCATCTCTGAAGCTTCGTCCTCGGTCTTCTTGAGAGTTCTCATCAATGTACCCTTGGTTATCAGAAGCATATACATTCCCGATTTGTTCTGCTGCAGGAACTTCATCCTCATCATACCGTACTTTCCAAGAGTAACGTTCTCCGCTTCAGGAAGCCTGATGTTCGGGATTTTAAAGTCTCCCACCTGTCTGTAATCTATGTTCATAATAACCTTCCTTTCATTTTAAAAATACATCGTGAGTGAATTTTGCTCCGAGGCGAAAGCCTGAGATAAAGCTGTCAGCTGTACACGTACTCATAAACTCATTGCACGAGTCAGCATATTTTTTAAACAGTGTTCTCTCCTCGGCGGATAGTTTTTGTGTCAGCTCTTCTTCGTTTTTCGTAAGAGCATTGAGCTTCTTTTTCAGAGTACCGCCAAGCTCTGAGCTGAGCTCTTTTGCCTCAATGTTGCCGTAATAAAATTCTTCAATGAAGTTTTTCATCATAACCACCTTTCTTTTTATCGTTCCCAGCCGCTGCGATTACGTGCTCTGCGACTTTCTCTTTCAAGCTCCGTCGCTTTATCAACGAGCTTGTCAACCTCTTCATCACCGAAAACTTTTCTTAGCAGTCTGAACTTCAGTACATCTCCGACAAGCTCTTGATTTTCTTCACGAAGGTAATCATTATCCTTGTACAATTCATTCACTTTTCTTTTATCAAGGCCTGCTCCTATCTTCATACCGAACACTCGGGATTGAAGCTCCATACACTGCTTTGCCAATCCTTTTACAAGACCAATCAACTTATTAAAAAGAGGCTCAATGAATTTCGTCTTGTAGGTTTTAGCAGTCATCAGTGGCGGAGGGTCTGGCAATTTAAATTCATCCTGCTCATAGAAATCTTCTGTCAGTTCATCAATTTTTACTTCGTACTTTGTGAGTGTTTCATATTTTGCTGTCAGCTCTTCGACCTTGACATTGAGTTCCTCTGTCTGTTGTGTGAGTTCTTCAACCTCTTGCTTACGCATTTTCTTTTCGTAATCATAAACTGACAAATGCTTTTCGTGTGTCCCCTTCTTCTCCCACTGAACGCTGTGACGCTTCATAACTTCTTCGAGAGCTTCCTTTTCACTTTCTACCCAAAGACTCCATTCAGTTTCTTGCCGTGACTTACCGATGAAGCCTTGATTGGCAAGAGCTTGCTTCAGTGACACTCTTGTATCAAGTCCACGCTTGCTTTCAGTAGTGAATGGTACAAAGTCAATGTGCAGATGCGGAGTTGCTTCGTCCATATGAAGGTGAGCAGAGAAAACATACAAGTATGGATTTCGTTTCTGAAAATCCCGATAGTACTCATCGAGTATTCTTTCAGCAAGCTCACCCTCCGGAGTTTTTGCATTGGTGTCTTCGTGATTGCCAATCTGAATTATGATTTCATGAAAAAGTTTTTCCTGTCTTCCTGTTCTGATTTTTTCGTAGTAGTTTTCGATTCTTCTGTCGGCTCGTTTTTGTTTTTCGTTGTATGTTTCAAGTGCATAGTCAAACAAATAGTGATACACCTCTTTTATATC
>JAXJQQ010000023.1:0-14882 GCA_036311065.1 Acutalibacteraceae bacterium
CTTCGTTCTGGTTGCGGAGACAGGATTTGAACCTGCAACCTCCGGGTTATGAGCCCGACGAGCTACCGGGTTGCTCCACTCCGCGATATATCACTTTCTCAAGTGCTTTGTTATTATATACTATTCACTTGAGAAAGTCAATATGTTTTTCAAAAAAACTTTATTTTTTATTCGACAGTTTTTTTGGTAGTGGTTTCCTTCTTGGTTGTTGAAGGTGATTTGCTTGCTTGTTCGTTTTTAGCTTCAGTGGTTTTCTCTGCAGCTTTTTCTGTTGTGGTAGGTGCCGCGGTTGTAGTTTCGGGTACCTTATCCCATACACTAAGAGTAACAGTTGTTCCCTTATCAACGGATGAGCCGGGGTCAGCACTCATTGAGTAGACCTCATCAGGAGTTTTGTTCTCAGTGTTTTCAAGCACTTCCTTTTCAACCTTAAGCTTAGCCTTTTCAAGTATTTCCTTTGCTTCTTCGTAGGATTTGCCCTTAACATCGGGTACTACAATCTGTTCAACACCGGTGCTAACAACAAGTCTGATTTCGGTACCGACGGGTACGCTTTCACCGGCAATTGCATCCTGGCTTATGATTCCGCCCTTTTCAACGGTGTCGCTTGCTTCCTGCCTGAAATCAAAAACAAAGTTCCTTTTAAAGGATTCATTTGAAATGATGTAATCATAAGTCAACTTTGTAAAGTCAGCAACTGTTGCGTATGCGGTTTCACTTGCTGACGGAGCTTCCTCTGTTGAAAAATCGGGTGCCTGAGTTTCAGGTTCCTTTTCCTTATTCATCGGGAGGAATACCATTGAAGATAAAGCCTTGTTAAGGAAGGGGATATTGTAGTTTTTATAAAGCACTGTTGAATAAAGTGCACAGAATATAATTGAAATGACAACCACTGCAGCGGTAAATGTTGCAAGACCGAGTGCTACAAGCGAGGTTTCCTTTTCTTCCTTTACGGGTGCTTTAGGCTGAGGTCTTGGTTGAGGTCTGGTTTGAGGTCTTGCCGGACGGTCAGCAATTGTGCTTCTCTGTGCAGGGCGTTCAGATGCCATTCTCTGCTGAGAAGGTCTGTGCTCAGTTGTCTGTCTGCCTGCGGCTGCCGATGGCTGTGAGTGTGCAGCTCTGAGGCAATTTACAAGCTCTTCAGCAGATGAAATTCTGTTCTGCGGATAAAGTGAGAGCGAGCGTGCAAGAGCATTGAGCACATTCTTGGGCATAACAGATGCAACAGATGAGGGAATAGTAAGCTTCTCTTTTTCAATTCTGTCTGTAGCCTTAGGAAGCACTGTTCCCGTAATTGAATAGTAAAGAACTGCCATAAGTGAATAAATATCTGATTCAGGGCCTACCGTATTGCTTTCGTATACTTCAAGCGGTGAGAAGCCTGAAACGGGCTTTGCGGCAAGCTCAGGAATATCTGAACGACACTGAGGGATTGTAAAACCGTTAAGGTTAAGTCTACCGTCTGAGCCAACCTGAATCGCCGTTGGTGTTATTGAACCGTGAACAATGCCTGCATTATGCATAACCTTAAGCGCATTAAGAAGGGGAATGAAAGCGGCAATAGCCTTACTGTAAGTCAGGGGCTTTCTTGTCTTTTCAAAATATGCTTTTAAGGACATGGTCTCCTTGCTTTCGCAAATGCAGTAAGCAGTATCATTTTCACTGAAAATGTCAACTACCTTGGGAAGGCACTTCACATCGCTGAGCATACTCATACCGCGCCATAAATTTATAAAGCTGTCAAGACAGCTGTCATAAAGTGAAGAATTACTTATGGGTGAAACAAGTGTACTGCCGTTTGCTCTGTGAGCGATTTTGTGAGGATAGTATTCTCTTACGGTAACAACTGTTTGTGTAAACGTATCAAGGCCTATATAGGTAACTGAGTCGTTTGCCATTGCAATAACCTTACCTACAAGATATCTTTCCTTTATAAGCACTCCCAACGGAAGATAAGGTGCCTGCTGCACAGAATCTGCAGAATAATGGCATTCCGGGCAGATTACAGCATCTTCAGGCAATGCCTTCATACAGCCCATACAGTATTTTATGTTCTCGCTCATTTGTATTCCTCCAATTCTTTTGAATACATCTAAAAATACACTATATATTGTACTTATATTTATAAAAAAGTCAAGTTCACCGCAACAAACCCGGATTTTAAGGGTAAGCTTTGGTGAACTTGATTACTGTGTGCGACAGTTTTAAGCTGCAATGGGTCTGCTCTGTCTTTTGGTTGCAGGGGCAGTTGTCTTTTTTCTGCTTTGCTGTGTTCTCAGTTTTTTGATTTCTGTCTTTCTTTTAGCAGCTTTCTTCTGTGCAATTTTTTTGTCTATTCTTTTTTCAATAGAAATAAGCTTCTCTTCAAAAACAATACCGAGAACTATAAGAGCAAGACAAGTAAAGAAAAAGATTGAAAAAGATTCTAATGTAGCAAACATATTAATTACCTCCATATAAACGAACATTCGTTCTTTTTATCTGGTTTTATTATAGCACATATTTTTTGTTTGTCAATACAAATGTTCGATTAATTTCGAATGAGAGTCCCGAAAAAAGGACTTCGCCTATGTTTTTGCACCGTTTTACAAAATAATCGGCAAATTTTTGGTAAATCTGTATTCTTTCTGTTCGATGAAATATAGTGACAACTTAAAATCAGTATGCTATAATTCTGATATATACTATTATATTGGGGGAATTAATATGTCATTTATAAAAAAAGAGTTTAAATTCAGTTCTGTTTCAGGCCTTGCTGATATACACTGTGCCTCATACCTTCCCGAAAACGGTGAAGTAAATGCAGTACTTCAGGTTGCACACGGTATGGCAGAGCACCTTGAAAGATACGAAAAATTCGCTTCATATCTTTGCGACAGAGGAATAGCTCTTTATATCAACGATCACCTCGGCCACGGTCAGAGCATAAATAATGAAAACGAACTCGGTTATTTCGGCACTGCTGACGGATGGAAGCATTTTGTTGAAGACTGCCATAAGCTCACAGAAATTGCAAAAGCTGAAAATCAGGGTAAGCCCTTCTTTTTCTTCGGACATTCAATGGGCTCCTTTGTTGCCCGTGCATACTCAATAAAATATGCTTGTGACATTAACGGTGCTGTTTACTGCGGTACAGCAGGACCTAATCCTGCAGCCTCGGCAGGTATACTTGTAACAAAGCTTATCTCCGGCATCAAGGGTGACCATTACAGAAGCAAGCTTATTGATAAAATGGGCTTTGGTACATATAACAGCAAATTTGAAGGCAGAACAGCCTTTGACTGGCTCACAAGGGACAATGATGAGGTTGATAAATATATAGCAGACCCTCTTTGCGGCTTCCTTTTTACTGCCTACGGTTATCGTGATTTGTTCTCACTTCTTTCATATGTTTCCTCGAAAGAGTGGTTCTCGGGACTTTCAAAAGACCTTCCCGTGCTTATGATTGCAGGTGAAATGGATCCCGTTGGTGAATATGGCAAGGGCGTTAATAAGGTTGATGCAATGCTCAGAAGCGAAGGCAAGAAAAATCTCAAAACTATACTTTATGACGGTGCAAGACACGAAATCCTCAACGAATCAGCTTGCTTTGAAAAGGTATGTGAAGACATTATAAGCTGGATAAACGAAAATAAATAAATTTATAACAGGAGATATAAAAATGGCTGTTGTAATCAAAGATAATTCTGTAATGTTTGAGAACTCTTATTTTAAAAAAGAGATCTTTATAAATAAAAAAAGAATAACATCCTCAAAAATCAGCAATAAGCTCAGCGGCAGCTATCTGGACGGATTGGATAAAAGTGAAGAATTTTCCGTCTTTTTTAAAAAGTGCTTTTTCAAATCTGTTGTAAATGCATCGGAGCTTAAAATTGATAATATTAAAAGTGATGTGAACGGTACTGTTAATATAACTACTGTATTATTCAAAAAGTTTAAGCTCAAGGGTAACGAAATGATTCTCAGCCTTGTTTATGAGTTTTATGAGGATAAGCCTTATTTTAATAAGTATGTTACAATAACAGCTGACGGAAATAAGCCGCTCATACTCGATTCGGTTGAGCTTGGCGGAACAAGGTTTGGTGCTACGCTTAAAAGTTGGTGCTTGCCAAAACAGAAAAGCTCCCATGTTCCCGGATACGGTCTTGAAATGGGTCAGCCTGTATATGTTGATTCCTTTTACTTCGGCTGTGAGTTTCCTGCTGCAATCAGTACTGTTAAAGATAACACTGTATCCGTTTGTTCTTACAGCGGTAAAACATTATCAGAGCATTGTAAAAACGGCAGATTCAAAAGCTATAAATATGTCTGTGGCGTAAGTCCCAGTGATAATTTTGCCGAGGTACAGAAATCCTTCTATTCATATATCCGTGATATTTCTAAGCCGGTAAAGCTCAGGATTCAGTATAATTCCTGGTTTGATAATATGCTTAATATAACTGAAGAAAATGTTACTTCATCTTTCCTTGAGGTAGAGAAGGGTCTTACAAAAAGCGGCGTCAGAGCAATTGATTCTTATGTTGCTGATGACGGCTGGAACGATTATTCAAAGGGCTTCTGGACCTTTAACAGTAAGTTTCCTGAAAGGCTCACTCCCTTTAAAAATCTTTCTGAAGGACTCGGTTCACGCTTCGGTGTCTGGGTGGGTCCCAGAGGAGGATACACAAACGATACTATAAAATTTGCCCGTCATATTGAAAATGCAGGTAACGGCTATGTAAATAAGCAGGCTAAGGATATCTGTGTTGCAAGTGAGAAGTATGCACTTAAAGCAGGGGATATGATGCTTGAATTTATTGATAGCTTCAACCTTAATTATTTCAAGCTTGACGGCTTTGCACAAAGACCGTGTAAGAATAAAAATCACGACCATATGGTCGGCGGATATAATCATATGTATTTTTACTCGGATTTGTGGGAAAAATGGATATCCGTATTTGAAAAAATGAATGAAAAGGGCGGCGAGGATTTCTTTATAAATCTTACCTGCTATGCACCGCCAAGCCCTTGGTTTTTGCAGTGGGTAAATGCAATTTGGATGCAGATAAGTAACGATGTAGGCTTTATCGGTAAGGAAAAAGCCGTTTCCGATAAGGACAGAATGCTTTCATACCGTGATGACTGCTATTTTGATTTTTATACATCAAGGCAGTTTCAGCTTCCTCAGCGTTGCCTTTATAATCACGACCCTATTTACGGTAACGAAGCCAAGGTTTCGATGAATGATGATGATTTCAGGGAATATCTTTTTACTATGGCTATGAGAGGCACTGCCTTCTGGGAGCTTTATTACAGCTACAGCATGATGAATGAAGCTAAATGGCGAATTAACCGTTCTGTGCTCTGTTTTCTTGAGGACAATATGGATGTACTTTCCAATTCTGTTATTTTCGGCTCAAGACCTTCTCTTTCTCAGGTTTACGGCTTCAGCTGCTTTACTGAAAAAGAGGGTATAGTCTGCCTTCGTAACAGTGCAGACAGACCAATGGATTATGTACTGAAGCTTGATGAAAATATAGGTGTTGACAGAGCCTTTCCCAAGTCTGATGTCACGGTCATACTTCCTTATACTGTAAATCAGAGTGAAAATAAATACGGTTACGGTGATACTCTTGCTGTTTCACTCAAAAAATACGAAACAAGAATTATTCATTTCAACAAAGCTTATAAGCCAATAAAAGCCGACTATATTAAAGCTCTTGATGAAAAAACAGTTGAAGTCAGCTTTAATCAGTTTATAAACACAGAAAATATCATCTGCGATGAAAATGAGATTTCCGAAATCAGGCTTTTGGAAGACTATATGTCCGTACACATAACCTTCAAAAACAGCTTTAAGGGTGAAAATAAGGTTACCCTTAAAAATATAGCTGACATAATGGGTAATGTAACCGCCCTTGAGCTTGAATTTGATTATTGTGAAAACAATATTGTCCTTTATTCTCTTAAGGGTAAAACAGATTTTTCCGTTAAGGCAACTCTTGATAACAGTGAGCCAAAGCTTCTTATGAAGCAGGGCGGTGAAATTCAGCTTGAAATCAGAGAGGACGGACATATTTATTTCACTGTAGGAACAGATGTGCTCAAAAGCAGAATTTCTGCAGCGGATGTTGTTCAGGTTACAGCCGTCAGAGAAAGAAACGGTGTAATGAAGCTTTATCTTAACGGTAAGCTTGACAGCGGAATAAAGTCGTTTAACACTTATCTTTGCGGTGAAAACGCTTATGTATATGATAATGTCAGAGTGAAAATCTATAACAGAGCTTTCAGCTTTGATGAAGTATAATTTTAAGGCTACATTGATTTTATCAGTGTAGCCTTGTTGCTTTATATATAAACTTTTCTGTGGCTTTTGATTTTATCAAGGGCTCCCTTTTCAAGCCTTGAAACCTGAGCCTGTGAAATACCTATTTCTGAGGCAACCTCGGTTTGCGTAAGTCCGTTCATAAATCTTAAAGACAGGATCTTCTTTTCTCTTTCAGGCAGTTCGTTTATTGCTTTTTTCAGAAGTATTTCATCAATCCAGTTAATGTCACTGTTATTGTCGCCGATCTGATCCATTACGTAAATGGCATCACCTGCATCGTAGTATACAGGCTCATAAAGTGAAACGGGTTCAACAATTGCTTCAAGGGCAATAACAACATTTTCTCTTTTAATGCCCATTTCCTTTGCAATTTCCTCAACGGTAGGTTCCTTTTGAGTTTCAGCGATTATTCTTTCCTTAATCTGCATTGCATGATATGCCGTATCTCTTATTGAACGGCTCACTCTTATCGGGTTATAATCTCTCAGATACCTTCTTATTTCGCCTATAATCATCGGCACGGCATAGGTTGAAAAACGCACATTCTGGTTAACATCAAAATTATCAATTGATTTTATAAGACCGATACAACCGACCTGAAACAGGTCATCAAGATTTTCACCTCTTGTTGAAAAGCGCTGAATAACGCTCAGCACAAGCCTGAGGTTACCGTTTATCAGCTGTTCGCGTGCATTTTTATCACCGCAGCGGCTTTTCTTTAAAAGCTCAATTTTTTCACTTTCTTTAAGAAGCTTCAGCTTTGATGTGTCAATACCGCATATTTCAACCTTGTTGTAGTACAAACAAATTACCCCCACATGAATAAAAAATCCTGTCGGAATAAGTATTGACCTTATTTAATTAATTAATAATTGAAATATTTGTAAAAAGGTGTTATAATAGCATCAAATATAATTTTGTGCTGAATATTTACGTTTTTTACGGATTTGTCAGCATCAGGAGGTATTGTATGAAGTATCAGATTAAAAAACTCTACATCAACGATTTTTCTGTCTTCGAAAAAAACAAACTCAGAGCAAGAAGCTATTTCATTCCCAATAAAGCTAAGGCTGAGTTTGAGGGCACAACCGCCATTAATGAAAGATATAATTCTTCAGTGGTAAAGGTGCTTTCCGGTGACTGGAATTTCAAGTATTATTCAAGAATTTCCCGTCTTCCCGGTAATTTTGACAGCGAAAAAACAGCAATGGATACCGTAAAAGTACCTTCAACCTGGCAGAGAACGGGATATGAAAATCCTTGCTATCTTAACACCCGTTATGAATTTCCTATGACTCTTCCCAATGTCCCTTCAGAAATGTCGGCAGGTGTTTATGTTAAAAAGTTCAATTTATCTTCCGAAGCCGTAAATCCCATTATTACATTTCTCGGTGTATGCTCCAGCCTTACTCTTTATGTGAACGGCAAATTTGTCGGTTACAGTGAAGGCAGCCATAACAGTGCTGAATTTGCTCTTGCAGGCTTTGTTCATGAGGGCGAGAACGAGCTTATGGCAATTGTTTCAAAGTGGTGTAACGGTACATATCTTGAATGTCAGGATATGTTCAGAGAAAACGGCATTTTCCGTGATGTTTATATAACAGAAAACCCTGAACAGTATATTTTTGACTTTACGGTTAAGACAAAGAAGGAGCAGTCAGGCTATAATCTTACTGCAGATGTTACTGTTGACGGAAACAGCCTTAATGGCAAAAAGCTCACTGCAGAGCTTTTATATAAGGGCGAGTCTGTTGCAAAGCTTGAAAAAGAGCTGAGCGGCAGAGTGGATTTTGATTTCGGCACACTTGATGTTATTGAATGGAATGCTGAAAAGCCTGAGCTTTATGAGCTTTACCTTACAATCCTTGACGGTGAAAATGAAATTCAGTGTGTAAGAGAAACTGTCGGCTTCAAAAATGTTGAAATTCAGGGTGAACGCTTCCTCTTCAACGGCAAGCTTATTAAGTTCAAGGGTGTTAACCATCACGATACCCACCATATTACCGGCTATGTTATGACAGGTGAAGACCTTCTTAAGGATATTCTTCTTATGAAGAAGTTCAATGTTAACGCTGTCAGAATGTCTCATTATCCTCCCGACCCGATGTTCATAAGAATGTGCGATGAATACGGTCTTTATGTAATTGATGAGGCGGATATTGAAACTCACGGCACACAGTTTGACCAGAAGCTCAGATATACAATGAAGCCTAATGTTATCAGTAACGATAAAAAGTGGCTGCCCAGAATGATGGACAGAGTTATGAGGCTTTACGGAAGAGATAAAAACCATCCTTCAATTACTATGTGGAGTCTCGGTAATGAATCAGGCGGCTGGAAAAACCAGGATAAGTGCTATGATTACCTTAAAACAGTCAGCGATCTTCCCGTTCATTATGAAGCTGTTATCAGAACACCGAGAGCAGGCTATGATGTTATTTCCGAAATGTATCAGCACAGTGAAATTGTTGAAAAAATCGGTCAGCATAAATTCCTTAAGAGATATAAGGGTAAGCCCTATTTCCTTTGTGAATACTGCCATGCTATGGGCGTAGGTCCCGGTGCTCTTGAAGAATACTGGGAGTCAATCTATAAGCACGATATCCTCACGGGCGGCTGCATATGGGAATGGGCTGACCACAGTGTTTATGATCCCAATGCAAAATATAAGTACACCTACGGCGGTGACCACGGTGAAAAGTACCATGATGATAACTTCTGTGTTGACGGTCTTTTCTATCCCGACAGAACGCCTCACACCGGAGCATTTGAGATGAAAGCGGTTTACCGTCCTGTAAGAGCTGAAAGAATCAGCGACAACCTTTATTCCTTCAGAAATACAAACTGCTTTACAAACGCAAATGAATATAAGGTTTCCTATGAGCTTTACGAAAACGGCGTAATGCTTGAAAACGGCACAGTTGAGCTTGATATTGAGCCGATGTCAATGAAGAATGTTGTTATCGCTCATAAGAATCCTTCAGGTGAAGGTGATGTATACATAAACTTCATTTACACTGACCTTGAGGGCGAAGAGCTTGCTTGTGAACAGATAATTATAAGTGAAAAGCCTGCAAAGGTTGAAATCAATAAAGAAGCAGGAATCAGCCTTAAGGATAAGAAGGATATTGTTACTGTTGAGTTTAACGGCGGTCAGGCAGTTTTCTCAAAGAAGACCGGTGCACTTATGAGCTATATGCTCGGCGGTAAGGAAATCCTTAACGACAGTAACGGCTTTACCGCTAACATTTACAGAGCATACCTTGATAACGACAGAAACATTGTTAAGTCCTGGCAGAAAAAAGGTCTTGATAAGGTCAGCTTTGAGCTTAAATCCTTTGAATATGAGGATAAGTCTGATAAGGGCTGCGTTAAGCTTGAATCAGAAGGCTACCTTTGCTATGAAGGTGCAAAGCTTTTTGAAATTGAAATTAAATATTCCGTACACTCTGACGGTGCAATTAAGGTTAAAACCGAGCTTGAAAAGAAGGGCTTATTCAAAAGCTATGACCTTCCCAGATTCGGACTCAACATCAACCTTGATGAATCACTGCAGAATGTTAAATATTACGGCCTTGGTGAATTCGAAAATCTGCCCGACTTCAAAGCACAGAGTAAGCTCGGCGTATATGCTTCCGCTGTTGATGCAATGAATGTTGATTATATCAAGCCTCAGGATAACGGTAATCACGGCAGTACAAGATGGTTTACCCTTACCGATGCTGAGGGCAAGGGCGTTAAATTTGCCTGTGCTGAAAAGCCCTTCTCATTCAGTGTACACAATTACAGTGAAAAATCTCTCAGAAAGTCAAAGCATATTGAAGATCTTAAAAACGAAAAGCTTGTCAGTGTTAATATTGACGGTTTTATGAGAGGTACGGGTACTAACAGCTGCGGTCAGGATGCACTTAAAAAATACAGAATTGATTTCAAGGATGAGCTTGAATTCACTTTCTTTATTATTCCTTATATCAATGAGGAAAAATAACCAAAAAAATCAATAATATTTGTTACAAAGAACTATCGTTTTTTTGTTGAAACCGATAGTTCTTTATGTTATAATAATCACGATTTGGAATGTTTTCCAAGATATATTAAAATTTCGGAGGCTAATACAATGAAACAGTTAAACATCGGCATTATCGGTGCAGGTCGTATCGGTAAGGTACATATGCAGTCAATCACTTATAATGTACCTTCAGCAAGAGTTCTCGGCATTACAGACGTATTCAAGGACGGACTTCAGGAGCTCGCTGATAAGTACGGTATTCCCAAGGTTTATAACGATTATAAGGAAATGCTCGCTGACGAAGAAATTGATGCAGTTCTTGTTTGCTCATCAACAGATACTCACGCTGATATTTCAATAGAGGCTGCTGAAGCCGGCAAGCACATTTTCTGTGAAAAGCCCGTTGACCTTACTCCTGAAAAGGTTAAGGCAGTTATCGCTGCAGTTGAAAAAGCAGGTGTTAAGCTTCAGGTAGGCTTTAACAGACGCTTTGACCATAACTTTGCTCATGTTCGTTCACTTATCAACGACGGTAAGGTAGGTAACCTTGAGCTCATCAAAATCACATCCCGTGACCCTGAACCTCCTTCAGCTGAGTATGCAGCAGTTTCAGGCGGTATGTTCCTTGATATGACAATTCACGATTTTGATATGGCACGCTTCCTTGCAGGCTCAGATGTAACTGAGGTTTATGTAAATGCTACCTGCCTTGTTGACCCTGCAATTGGTGAAGCAGGCGATGTTGACACAGCAATTATCAACCTCAAATTTGAAAACGGTGCTCTCGGTGTTATTGATAACAGCCGCCGTGCTGCTTACGGTTACGACCAGAGAATTGAGGTTTTCGGCTCACTCGGTGCTGCAATGGCTGCTAATGACACACCTACAAACGTAACAGTTATGAATGCTGACGGCGTTACAACAGATAAGCCTCTCTACTTCTTCCTTGAAAGATATATGCAGTCCTTCCGTGATGAAATGATTCAGTTTGTTGATGCAGTTCAGAACGATAAGGCAACTCCCACAACAGGTCTTGACGGTCTTAACTCAATTCTTGTTGCTCTTGCAGCTAAAAAGTCAGTTGCTGAGGGCAGAGCAGTTAAGATTTCAGAAATCGGCTGATGATTTTATAGGAGTGCTCTTTCTGAGCACTCCTAAAAGTGTTTTTTAATAAGATAAATTTCCTTCAGAAAGGATTGATATTTAATGGTTCTTACAATGGCTCAGGCCCTTGTTAAATTCCTTGATAATCAGTATGTCAGCTTTGACGGTAAGGAAACAAAGTTCGTTGACGGAATATTCGGAATATTCGGTCACGGCTGTGTTGTAGGTATCGGTCAGGCTCTTGAGCAGGGCGGACACAGCCTTACCTATTATCAGGGTCATAATGAGCAGGGTATGGCACACGCAGCTATCGCTTATGCAAAGCAGATGAACAGAAGAAAGATTATTGCCTGTACATCATCAATCGGCCCCGGTGCTCTTAATATGGTAACAGCCTGCGGAACTGCAACGGCTAACAGAATTCCCTTGCTTGTTCTTCCCGGTGATACCTTTGCCTGCCGTCAGCCCGACCCCGTGCTTCAGCAGATTGAGCAGTATGACAGCTGTGCAATTACTGCCAACGATTCCTTTAAGGCAGTTTGTAAATATTGGGACAGAATCAACCGGCCCGAACAGCTTATGACAGCTTGCATCAACGCAATGCGTGTTCTCACAGACCCTGCAGATACGGGTGCTGTTTGTATTGCAATGCCTCAGGATGTTGAGGCGGAAGCCTTTGATTATCCCGACTATTTCCTTCAGAAGAGAGTCTGGTATATGGACAGACGCGTTCCTTCAGAAAGAGAAATTGATGCCGCTTGTGAGCTTATTAAAAACAGCAAAAAGCCTATGATTGTTGTAGGCGGTGGCGTAACATATTCAGAAAGCTATGAGTCAGTTCTTAAAATGGCTGAAAAGTTCAATATCCCCATCGGTGAAACACAGGCAGGTAAAGGACAGATTCCTTCAGCACATCCTCTTAATATGGGCGGCTGCGGAGTTACAGGCGGTGCAGCAGCTAATGCAATTGCAAAAGAAACTGACCTTGTTATTGCAGTAGGTACAAGACTTACGGACTTTACAACCTGCTCAAAGTGGGGCTTCCATAACCCTGATGTTAAAATGCTTTCAATCAATGTTTGCTCATTTGATGCATTTAAGATGGATGCAACTGCAGTGATTGCCGATGCTAAAGAAGCTTGTGATGCAATTACGGCAAAGCTTGAATATAAATCTCAGTGGCAGAACGAGTATGCTGAGGCTAAGGCTGATTTTGAAAAGGAAATTGACCGTTGCTACAACGAAAAGCTTGACGGTGTTCTTTCTCAGAAGAGAGCACTCGGCATTATCAATGAATGTGTTGCCGATGATTCAGTAATTATCGGTTCATCAGGCTCACTTCCCGGTTGCCTTCAGAGAATATGGCGTTCAAAGGCTCCAAATACATATCATGTTGAATACGGATTTTCCTGCATGGGATACGAAATCTGCGGTGCCCTCGGTGCTAAGCTTGCAGCAGGTGACAGAGAGGTTTATTCAATGGTAGGTGACGGCAGCTTCCTTATGCTTCACAGTGAGCTTTACACTGCTGTTCAGGAAAACAAAAAGATTAATGTTATGCTTTTTGATAACAGCGGTTGGGGCTGTATTGAAAATCTTCAGAACAACCAGGGTACAGATACCTTCGGTACACGTTTCACAAGAAGAAACGGTGAAAGCGGACTTCTTGACGGTGAAATCATTATGACCGACTATGCAAAAATTGCTGAAGGTTACGGCTGTAAGGCTTACCGTATTACAACGGAAGAAGAGCTTTATGCCGCCCTTGAAGACAGTAAAAAGCAGACAGTACCCACACTCTTTGATATGAAGGTCGGCCATAAATCAATGACTGACGGCTATGACTCATGGTGGAGAGTCGGTGTTGCTGAGGTTTCAGAAAGCGAAAAAGTACATGAATGCTATGAGGATATGAAAAAGAACATAGCTAAAGCGCGTTTATATTAATAAAAAGGAGAAAACAGAAATGCTTAACAAAGAAAAAGTATATCTTGCTTGTGCACCCATTGCATGGACAAACGATGACCTTCCCGATTTAGGTGCAGAAAACACCTTTGAGCAGTGCGTAAGTGAAATGGCACTTGCAGGCTTTACCGGCAGTGAAATCGGTAACAAATATCCTAAGGATGTTGAAACACTTAAGCATAAGCTTGATGTAAGAGGAATGAGAATCTGTAACGCATGGTTCTCCTCACTCCTTCTTTCCGAAGGTTATGATGCTACAATTGAAGCTTTTATCAAGCACAGAGATTTCCTTCACGCTCTCGGTGCAAAGGTTATCGGTGCTTCTGAGCAGGGTAACAGCATTCAGGGCAAGGATGTAAGCATCTTTGGTGAAAAGCCTGTTTACACTGATGAGCAGTGGGAGCTTATTGCAAAAGGCTTTAATGAAATGGGCAGACTTGCAAAGGAAAAGGGTATGTACTTTACCGTGCATCATCATATGGGTACAGGTGTTCAGACAGAAGCTGAAATTGATAAGCTTATGGAAATCACTGACCCTGATCTTGTATATCTTCTTTTTGATACAGGTCATCTTTCATTCAGCGGTGAGGATGTACTCGGTGTACTCAAAAAGTATGTACACAGAACAAAGCACGTTCATCTCAAGAGCATCCGTAAGAATGTAATTGAAGATGCAAAGGTTAAGGGTTATTCATTCCTTGATTCTGTCCGTGCAGGTTCATTCACTGTTCCCGGTGACGGTGACTTTGACTTCACACCTGTTTTTGATATTCTTGACGAAGCAGGCTATGAAGGCTGGGTTGTTGTTGAAGCAGAGCAGGATCCCGCAGTAGCAAATCCCTATGAATATGCTCTTATTGCAAGAAATTACATAAGAGAAAAGACAGGACTTTAATAAAACAATATCAGCATACGGTTAAATTCCGTATGCTGAATTTATAGGAGAATATATGAAAAACTTGAATTTTTATCATCTTACTGACCTTCATTATTACGCTAATGAAAGAATAGGCTCAAGCGGTAAAGCATATGACCTTAAATGTAAGCTTGACCAGAAATGTATGGCAGAAAGCGGTGCTATTATAGATTCAGCATTTGCAAGTATTGTTGAAGATAATGAGACTGATATTGTACTGATTTCAGGTGACCTTACCTTTGACGGTGAGCAGCAGAGCCACGATGCCCTTGTTGAAAAGCTTAAGATGCTTAAGGATAAGGGCAAAAGAGTTTTCACAACCTTTGCAACTCACGATTTTTATATGCACGCCCGCAAATATACCGATGAAGAAGGGGAGACAGAGCTTCCCAAATATACAAGAGCACAGCTTCGTGCACTTTATAATGATTTCGGATACAGCGATGCAATTGCCGAGCATAAGAATTCTTACTCTTACTGTGTTCAGCTTTCTGATGATGTCCGTATGCTTGCACTGAATGATGACGGTGATTTTGATGAATTCTGCGGCTATTACAACGATTTGCTTTTCTGGATAAAAG
>JAXJQQ010000024.1:0-40927 GCA_036311065.1 Acutalibacteraceae bacterium
AAATGGCATCACACGCCTCTGTCAGAATTGCACCTTTTGCTTGTTCGTAACGGTCACGGAAAACATCATCATTCAACCTTGTTCTGATTGTTGTTTCTGAACATTCCGCAATTTTGGCAGCAGCTCGAACACTTCCGCACGCAATCAGAGCAGAAAGCAGGATTTCGTCGTTCTTCCTTTTCAGGACTTACACCCCCTTTCTTTGTGGCAAATCCCCTCAAAAGTCGTTGAATGTGTTTTTTAAGACTTATTTTCATTTAACTTCTCTAACTCCCTTATACGCCTTTTAAGACGGTTAATTTCTTTCCTTTTAGAGTCATTTTCATTACTTAACTTTAAAACTTTTTCGTTAAGCAAATCAATGAGCATTTTGTTATAGTCAGCCATATTATCACCTGCCTTTTGTTGTGTGTATGTTTATAGACTTCACACACTTAATGTACTTTTAACGGAAAAGACAATAAAGTATATAAAACTATACCCTAACAGAAATATTTATTTTCATTGACTTTTAGGGTAAATCTGCTTCAAGTTCTTCAATGCTTTCGTTTTTATAAATACTGAAACCGTTGTGAGTTTTCCCGTTATATTTAACTGTTTTTCCTGTTCGTACAGAAATATCATAATTTTTAAGAGAAGAAATTATACTTTCTAACGCTCGTTTTGGCTGCATAATACCGAATATATCTGAACCGTTAATATGTTTCATTTCTTCGTAACTGATGTTTACAATTTTACCTGCAACAGCCTTTTCTCTGATTGCTTCTATCAATGCATAGTTTGTTGTGTCTTGGGTGTTTTCACGGTTGAGCATTTCTGTTGGGGTTTTGCGAAACCTTGCAGCATCTTCAAGTGTTTTTCTTGTTATGTCGCTGAAACCTGCCCATTGACAGCCGCCGTCTTTTGTAATTCTGAATTTGATTGATTTACCTGCTTCGGCATAGTTCGATTTTGTATGTACAATTATTCGGGTGTCTTTTTCGGCAGGGTCATCATTAAAAATAACACGCATAGCAGAACGGGCAGCATTTATAAAGTCGGTTGAACCTGTTGCAGCATTGTTTGCGTTTTCGCTCTGTGACCTTTTATTGACGTGAGAAACGAGTATCATTCCGCACTCGCAGCTTTTAGCCATATTTGCAAGCCGTTGAAATACAGGGCGGACTGCGTTCACTCGGTTAATATCAACATTTGCACCTAAAAAGGCGTGCCACGGGTCAATTATTACGAGTTTCGGACTATACCTTTTGATAGTATCCATAAAATCGTCATAATTGCTTGTAAAATCCATTCCCTCGGAGTCCATACAATCCAATATATAAACTCTGTTCAGGTCTGCACCTGACGAAACAAGCCTCTTTTTAAGCAGTTCGCCTCTATCTTCTGCGGATATAATGAGGGCATTTGCAGGTGTCGTTTGCTCTGCCGCTGATGCACTCGGCAAACATTCGCCTCGACTTATCGAAGCGGCAATACCACAACAAAAAATTGTTTTACCCGTTCCGCCGTCAGCCATAAGAACTGTATAATCACCGATAGGAATATATGGAGTCCATACAAAAGAAGTATTATCTTCGCCAAATTCGGCAGCAGTTTTTGCTATGCGTTTGACATTCAAAAAGCTTTCGTATATTTCTTTAAGTGTGAAACCGTTTTCCTGATAGCTTTTGATTTCGTCAATATTCATTCCGTGATTAAGCAAAAGGTTTGTGTACTCTGCATCACTCAATCAGCACACCGCCTTTTTACTTTGTGTGTCTAAATATTCAGCAAGTGCAGGAACGTTTACTAAAAAACGATTTCCTGAATAAATACCAGGACATTCACCTTTTGCAACAAGAACACGTAAATGATGTTCGCTTATCAATCCTGTTTTTGCAGTTTGTCTAATTGTCTTAAAATCAGGCATACAAATTCCTCTTTTCATTTAGTTTATTTTCGTCAAAATTAGTCGACTATCTTCTTGACAAGTATAATTATATAGTGTAAAATGAGTATTAACAAGGGATATATATACGAATATTTTTCAGAAAGGATTATATTATGGACTATTTTATGGACAAAAAAGAAATTGGCAGCCGTTTGAAAGCAATTAGAAAAACAAAATATAAATCTCAAGAAAGTTTTGCAGAAGATTTAAAGATTGCTGACCGCAAAACCATCAGCAAATGGGAAACAGGTGAAACCGAAATACCTATAACACGATTATCTGATATTTGTCGTCTTCTTGATTGTGATTTAGATTACATATTTGGAAAAATCAAATCTCCAAAAAACAGTATAAATAATGTAATGGAGGAAACAGGATTAACAGAACAAGCATCGAGAATTTTGTTAGATGAAGAATACAAGGATATTCTGAACGCTTTATTGATTGATGAAAAATTTATAAAATTACTTGATATTATAAAAGAATGGTCTGAAGCTGATTTAGATAATACTCACAGTAACTTGATTAAGGACAATATACGAAATAAATTGAAGGATAAATCTGACTTATCAAAAACAACAATTAAAGTTTTAAGCATATTAAGCAAGGACGGTCATTCTGCAATTTATAGACCAATGGCGACAGAGATAGCAAATAAGATGTTTGATACAGTAACATCAACATTGTATGAGGAGGCAACAGATAATGGCAACAGTAAATAAGCGTGGGAACACTTATCAGATTATTGTTTCTCTCGGTCTTGATGTAAACGGCAAGAAGATACGAAAAACAACTACATACAAGCCACCTGAAAACGTAACACCTAAAAAGGCAGAAAAACTCGCCAATGAGTTTGCTGTTGAGTTTGAGCAAAAATGTAAGGGTATGACTTCATTAAAAGAAAATATGCGTTTCTATGATATGGCTGAATGGTTTATTGATAACTACGCAAAAAACGAACTCAAAGAAATAACGGCATATAATTATGAAAGTCAGATTAAAAATCACCTGTTGCCTGAACTCGGAAATATTAAGCTCAAAGATTTTACCCCTGCAAAGATAACTGCTTTTTTTAAAACTCGTAAATATTCACCTGCAACCTGCAGAAAGGTTTATGTTATTCTTCAAAGCATTTTCGCCCGTGCTGTTGAGCAGGGTTTTATCAAAGAAACACCCTGCACAAAGGCTGTTATACTACCAAAGGCAAAACAGCCAAAAGAAAAAAAGCCTTTCCTTAATGAGCATCAAGCGAAAGACTTGTTAAAAATGGTTGAAGACAATACACAGTTCAACCGTATTATAAAAGTTTTATTATATACGGGTATGCGTTCGGGTGAATGTTTGGGTCTGCGTTGGCAGGATATAGACTTTGAAAACCGAACTATTCACATTGAAAACACATTGACAGATGTTGGCGGCAAACATTGGTTGCAACCGCCCAAAACAAAAACAAGCAACAGATATATTGCATTGTCTGATGTGTTAGCCGATATTTTCAAAGAGCAGAAAAAACACAATGAGGAAAAGATATCTAACCTCGGAAAAGATTATAGTTATCCTGAAATGGTATTCACTACCGATAAAGGAAACTACGTTGACAGGTCGGGACTCAACACACAGTTCAGGCGATTTGTTAAGGATACAGATTTTGATTTCATTACTCTGCACAGTTTAAGACATTGCAACGCTACACTTTTGATAAATAGCGGAATTGATTTGAAAATCGTTTCTGAATTGCTCGGTCATTCAGATGTATCAACAACTGCGAATGTATATGCTGATGTCCTCGATAGTGCAAAGGCAAAAGTTGCTGACTTAATTTCCCTGAAATTGCAGTAAAATTTTGATGTCCGTTGATGTCCTTTTGATGTCCGAAGTTATAAAACGGTCTTGATTTTTACAAAACGATATGATACAATAAGTCAAGAAAACCGCTATATTACTGAACTTTTCGCAACATTACAAAACGACATAAAACGCTGTAATTATAACTCAAAGAGATAATTACTTTATCGCTTATTCACACTTCCGAGAAATCGGGAGTGTGTTTTTTCTTTTATATTTAAAGATACACCCTATGACCGTTAAAAGTCATAGGGTGTTTTTATGTAGTTATAAAAGAGAATAACAAATTGGAATTTGTTAATTTACAAAATACAGTTCATTCCACTTTATATTTCCGTCGCTTAGTGCTTGAACAAATTCAGAAAGGCTACAAGCAGGATGTACTATATCGTTAGACCTGTCTTGAATTCGAAGCAAGACTGCTATCTTGTTGTATGGAGATTCATTTATGTAGAAGGAAAGAATTTTTGCAACATAATCAGACCATTTGGGAACCACTTCTACATAAGGAACACCTTTAGATGCGATATCAAAGAAGGATTCTTCATAGCGGATAGATTCAGGCAACCAAATATTGTACCAACAACCCAGTAGATTATCAGCAGTATGAAAATGATAATCCTTACTATAAAACGGTTCTGAATCTGCGGTTCTTTGATAGCCTTCAATGACAATACCGTTCATATCTGCTGGAACAGATATTTGCTCTTGTCCTATGCAAATAATTCCAAAGTCAATACAAATCACAGAAATCACCTCTTCGTCAAATTCTTATTTATCAAACTCATTATACCATAAAATAAAACATTTCAGCAATCATATAAATCATAAAGATTTTTACAGCATATCATAATGAACACTTCTATCTCATACCACTGTATTCAATTCAACCACAATTACCTCAGGTCTGTTATTAAACCGAAGGGGGATTATGCTGTTGCCGATACCTCTGCCTACAATCATATTTGTTTTGCCCTCAGTATAAATTCCCGAATCGAACTCAGGGAACAACCCCTGGTCGGGAGCAATAACACCGCCCAGGAAAGGCAGCCTGAACTGACCACCGTGAGCGTGTCCGCTGAGAACCAAATCCACATTATATTCGCAGTAAACCGGGAACAGCTCAGGTCTGTGAGACAAAAGAAGGGTATATGTATCATCATTATCCGTCAGAATATCAAGATTTCTGTGCATTACGGCTTCAGCATAATTATCATCACTGAAACTTGGGTCATCAACACCGATAAGACGGATTTTTTCACCGCTATGTTCAAGCTCGGTTTTCTCATCTTCAAGAACAATTATGCCAAGCTCTGATAACGCCTCTTTTAAATTATAGCTTTCAGATGCACGGTATTCATGGTTACCCGTCACATAGTAGCAGGGTGCGATTTTTACAATTTCACGGGCAAAATCCAAGGCAATTTCCGTGTTCGTTCTGCGGGAGTCAATCATATCCCCCGTAATTGCGATAACATCAGGCTCGGCTTCTTTGAGCACGGAAAGGAGCTTTTCGTTTTTTCCCCCTATTTCCGTATTGTGAAAATCGGAAATGTGAGCTATTCTAAAGCCGTCGAATTCCTTAGGCAATCTGCCGCTTTCAAGGGTAAATCTGTTCAGTTCAAGAGCCTTGTTACCCCAAACCGTCCATATAATAAAACCAGAAATAAGAAGGACACAAACAAGAATTATAGCAGTTACTTTTTTCTCAGCCGTAGAAATCACATCCTTGCTTATAGATTATATTTTGATTATAGCATTTAAGGAAGGCTTTTTCAAGCGGTGTCATGTGAGTTTAATCCCACATTCCGGATTTTCCTGACTACTGACTACTAACTACTGACTACTAAAAAAAGGTGGCAAAGCCACCTTTTTTATCTGCTGTTTGCCATTTCAACCATACCGAAATAGAAGTCCTCAAATGATGTGGGATAATCCTTTGTTCCGCAGAAATCAAAGTGATCCATACCAACCATTGTGTCGGTGTAATACCATCTGCCGCCTTCAATTTCTTCACCTGAAGAAACAGCATCCTCATAGTCCTTTGCAGTCTCACTGTCAACGGTAGGATAAAGAGCAGAAGCAAGGGGAACAATACCGTCATTCACTGCCCAGTCACCTTCAATTTTAATACCGTCAACGGTTTTGCCTTCATTTATACCTATCATACCTGAGGAGATATAGAAAATCGGGTTAAGAGAAGCCATAGGCTGCTGTCTGCCAAGGCAATTTGTTTCCGTTGTAGCTGTTGTGTATGAATAGTAATAGGTGTTTTCTGCAAGCTCAATTTTTTCATTAAGCTCTGCGGCACCTCTTAATGTCATATCATAGCCGCAGTTATCCTTGGATTCGTGGAAATTCTTAACTGCGTTGATGTTAAGCGAAGCGCTTTTTTCGTTCTGCTTGGGAGTGAGGCCCATATGTCCCATCTGGAAGGAGAACACAAGGAAATCGTTACCGAAAATCATACCTATTACATTAAGTGCAAATGCCATAAGGTACATTGTAACACCCGGGTCAACGAGCATATTTGCAACGGGTGATCCGTTGTGAGGAGCAGAAAGAGCTATGCAGGAGTGAACGCTGTCGTGACCACCGACAAAAAGGCCGCTTGTTTCCTCGCCCGTTGCGGCAATTTCCTCTTCACAGCCGTAAGCCATAAGAGAAGTGAAAAGACGAACCGTTGCACCGCCGAAGGAATGACCCACGAGATTGATTTTCTCTTCCGGATTCCATTTTTCACCCATAAGTGCTTTGCCTTCATAGCTGAAGCCGTAACGGTCGTGACCGTGTGCCTCGGCATGTGCGGCACCGTAGTCAACAACAGTACCCATAAGCTGTGCATAAAGCTCACAAGCTCTGTCCCATGCACTGCTGAGAGGTCCTACTGCAGGAGCATAGGCTTCAACACCCTGCTCATTGAGTGATTTAATAATATCATCTGTTGCTCCGGGAAGAAGTCCGCCGCCCCAATAGGGAGAAAAAGCATAATAGTCACTTGTGGGAGCCCAACCGCCCATTCCGTGAACAAAAATATAGGGGTAATCTGTATTGAATTTGCTTTTATCAATTGTTCTTTCACCGTCTGTACCCTCTGCTGAAGCAGAAACGGTAACAAGTGAGAAAACAAGCAGAGCCGAAAGAAGCACTGCAATGATTTTCTTCATTTTTTTCATAAATACTACCTCCGATTAACAATATTAACAGATTTAATATAACACTCATATTATACTTAAACTGTTCATATTTGTAAATATAAAATTAACAGAATTCATCACAATCCGGTAAAATGTAACCCTGCGATATAGTTACACCGCCTGCTGACTACAAAATAAAAAAGGTGGCTTTCGCCACCTTTTTATCTGTTTTTATACATTTTTTCGTAGTAGTTCATATAGTCACCGCTGACAATGCTTTCCCACCAGTGCTTATTATTAAGATACCAGTCAACAGTCTTTTTGATGCCTTCCTCAAAGGAGGTTTCAGGGTACCAGCCAAGCTCTGTTGTAATTTTTGTGGGGTCAATGGCATAACGCATATCGTGGCCCGGTCTGTCCTTGACATATTTTATAAGGCTTTCATCTCTGCCTAAAATGGAAATTATCTTCTTTACAACCTCAATGTTGGTTTTTTCGTTGTGTCCGCCGATGTTATAAACCTCACCTATTCTGCCCTTATGGAGTACAAGGTCAATTGCCTTGCAGTGGTCCTCAACATAAAGCCAGTCACGGACATTAAGGCCCTCACCGTAAACGGGAAGCTCCTTTTTGTGAAGGGCATTGATAATCATAAGAGGTATAAGCTTTTCAGGGAAGTGATAAGGCCCGTAGTTATTGCTGCAACGGCTTATTGTAACAGGCAGACCGTAGGTGCGGTAATAAGCCATACAAAGAAGGTCCGCTGAGGCCTTTGATGCGGAATAGGGTGAGGATGTGTGAATCGGTGTATCCTCGGTAAAGAAAAGGTCAGGTCTGTCAAGGGGAAGGTCACCGTAAACCTCATCGGTTGAAACCTGATGATAACGTATGTTGCCGAATTTTCTTGCAGCATCAAGCAGGACCTGAGTGCCGAGAATGTTGGTTTTAAGAAAAACCTCAGGCTCTTCAATTGAGCGGTCAACATGACTTTCTGCGGCAAAGTTCACAACGGCATCAAAATTCTCCTCTTCAAAAAGGGCATAAACTGCCTTTCTGTCTGTGATGTCGCCCTTGAAAAAGCGGAAGCTTTCATTTTCCATAGCACTTCTCAGCGTTTCAAGGTTACCCGCATAGGTAAGCTTATCAATGCAGACTATTCTGTAATCGGGATGCTCCCTGAGCATATAGTATACGAAATTTGAACCGATAAAGCCGGCACCGCCGGTAACGAGAATATTCATTTTCTGACCCTCCTTTTATATTCAGGATTAAGTTCTTTTAGTAAACTCTCTGCCGCAATGGGGGCATGAGATTTTAATTTTGCCTTTATTTTTCGGCACACGGAGAGTACGGGAGCACTGAGGACAGTTGAAGTATCTGTGGTCCTTATCCTGCCACTGACCGAGCTTTTTCATAATAAATTTACGCCAGGGCTCACTCCACTTTTCAAATCTAAGGTTTTCCTGCTGCCTTTTTGCAATATTCTTTGAAAGAAAACGAAGAATGACAAAGATAAATGGTACCCAAGAAATAAAGCCTGTATATCTTAACCTGAAAAAAGAAAGAACTAAGGTGAGAACACAGCCGAAAATTGTAAGAGCCATATTAAGTGTATCATTGCAGGCATACCTGCCAACGAGAAATTCACGCAGTTTATTGAGCATTTCAGAATTACCTCTTTAAGCAAAACATTTTTGATATTATATTATTGACACTTTAATTATAATTCAAAATATCTAAAATTGCAAGACAGCACAGCTTAAAGGTTGATTATTTCTTTTTAAAGTAGTATAATATTTTTTGCATTTCAGAAAAAGGACTTGATAAAATGTCATTTGTTAAAAAGTATTTCAAAAGATATTTCGTTGATGCTATGAGCTATATGGCTCTCGGTCTGTTTTCTTCACTTATAGTGGGGCTTATAATCGGTCAGCTGGCAAAAATCCCCCACCCGGAGGTGCTTGAGCCTCTTTTCGCTGTTCTTGTTTCCGCAACAAGTGTGCTGAGTGCAGCCTCACCCGTAATCGGCGGTGCAATCGGTGCGGCAATTGCTTACGGACTAAAATCAAAGCCCCTTGTAATTTTCTCCTGCATAGCAGTCGGTGCTCTCGGTTATGAATTAGGCGGACCTGTCGGTGCTTACGCTTCTGCACTTGTTGCAAATGAAATTGCAAGGCTTGTTTCCGGCAGAACAAAAATCGATATCGTTGTAACTCCCATTGTTACAATTGTTGCCGGTGCTTTTGTCAGTACCTTCTGTGGACCTTACCTTTCACAGCTTATGACAGGTCTCGGTAATATAATAAACGAAGCAACTCAGCTTCATCCCTTCCCTATGGGTATTGCCGTTTCCGTTCTTGTCGGTCTTGCCCTTACTGCACCCATAAGCTCGGCCGCTCTTTGCATTATGCTTGATATCAGCGGTATTGCTGCCGGTGCTGCGGCGGTAGGCTGTGCAGCTCAGATGGTCGGCTTTGCCGTAACCTCATTTAAAGTAAACGGTGTTGGCGGGCTCATTTCCCAGGGCGTCGGCACAAGCATGCTTCAGTTCGGCAATATTATGAAAAGGCCTCAGATTCTTCTTGCACCCACCCTTGCAGGTGCTATTCTCGGACCTGTTTCAACCTGCGTTTTCAAAATGACCAACACCCCCTCGGGTGCGGGCATGGGTACAAGTGGCTTTGTAGGTCAGTTCGGTGCATATTCCGCAATGAGTGAAAGCTTCGGCTCATGGCAGAGCATCCTTATAATAGTATTTATGCACATCGTTGCTCCTGCAGTGCTCAGCCTTGTACTGCATATGATTTTCAAAAAAATCGGTCTTGTAAAGGACGAATATCTCAGCCTTAAAAAACCTGAATAAAGGAGACAAAAAATGAACGCTTACGATTTTGACGATACAATATATAAGGGAGATTCTTCTCTCCACTTCTTCCTTTTTTATGTTAAAAGAAAACCTCAGCTTATTAAATATCTCCCCAAGGTTATATCTATTCTCCGCGATTACCACAAGGAAAAAATTGTTTTTGAAGATATAATTGAACAGTTCGGTCATATTTTTGAAGAGCATTTTACCAATATGACCGAGGATTTTGACAAGGTTGTAAGTGAATTCTGGGACAAGAACGAAAAAAGAATCAAGCCCTTTTATAAGGAAATTCAAAAGGAAGATGACCTGATTATCACGGCTTCGCCCAATTTTATGGCTCAGGAAATCTGCCGCAGACTTGGTATAAAGCACTGCCTTGGCACAGAATTTGATGTTGAAACAGGCAAGTTCATCCGTGGCTGCTTCAGAGAAAAGAAGATCGACTTTTTCCTTGAAGCCTTCCCCGACGGACAGATTGACGATTTTTATACCGACTCTATGAACGATAAATTCCTTTTCCCTTATGCTAAAAGAGTGTTTATGGTTAAGGGTAACAAAATCACACAGATAAAATGATTATGGAAAGACTTGATAAAATTATTGCTTCTCAGGGGAAATTTTCCCGCAGTGAGGTAAAAAAGCTTGTAAAAAGCGGAAGAATCACTATTGACGGAAAGCTCCCCAAAAGCAGTGACATAAAGCTAAGCCCCGATGAATGTGACATCAGAATTGACGGTGAGAGCCTTAACTATAAAAAGCATATTTATATTATGCTCAACAAGCCTCAGGGCGTGATTTCCGCAAGTAACGACAGAGAGCAGCAAACGGTAATTGACCTTGTTCCGAAGGATCTTTTCCGTGAAGGCCTTTTCCCTGCCGGCAGACTTGACGGTGACACCACGGGCTTTGTGCTCATCACTGATGACGGAGACTTTGCCCACAGAATTCTCTCGCCTAAAAACCACATTATGAAAACCTACCGCGCCACCTTAAGAGACGAGCTGACTGAAGATGATATTATCCGCTTTAAAGAGGGTCTTACCCTCGGTGACGGCACTGAGTGCCTTGAAGCCCATGTAAGAGTTCTCGAATCGGGCGACATAAACCTTGCTGAAATCAAAATCTGCGAGGGAAAATATCATCAGGTAAAAAGAATGTTCGCTTCAATAGGCAACAAAGTCCTGGAGCTCAGGAGAGTTAAAATGGGCGGACTCGACCTTGACGAGAGCCTCAGAGAAGGCGAATGCAGAGAGATAACGGACAAGGAATTGAAAATGATAACTGAATAAAAAAACCACCGATTTAAGTCGGTGGTTTTTATGTTGTTTTTTATGCTGCTTCGCTTTCTGTCTGAACAGCAGTAGCAGGTGTGTGTTTCTGCTTTTTTTCAGTAAGCTTCTGAATTACAATTACAAGAACTACAAGTGCCACACCTACAATGTCAGTTGCAAGGGAGGGTATGATACACATAAGACCGCCTGCAAGGCACATAATTCTCTGCCACCAGGGAGTTTTAAGGAACATATGACCTTCCATAGCCGCTGAAACGCCGAAGATACCTATAAGTGAGGTTATGATAATCTGAATAACTCTGTACCATTCAGCACCTATTAAAAGCATATCGGGGCTGTAAGCGAAAATATACGGCACGATGAATGCGGTGATAGCAAGTCTTGTTGCCGTAACACCGGTTTTCATCGGATTACTCTTAGCAATAGCCGAGCCTGCGTAAGCCGCAAGAGCAACGGGCGGTGTGATATCTGCAACGATACCGAAGTAGAACACGAACATATGAGCCGCAAGAACAGGAAGACCCATCTTGATAAGAATAGGAGCTGTAATTGTTGCCATAATAACATAGTTTGCTGTTGTGGGAACACCCATACCAAGAACGATACAGCAAAGCATTGTAAGGAACAGTGCAAGGAAGGTGCTGTTTTCTGCAATAGGCACAAGTGTATTTATAAGAAGCTGACCGAGAGCTGTCATTGTAACAACACCGGAAATAAGACCTGCCATACCGCAGGCAACGGCAACACCGACGGTATTCTTTGCGCCGTTTTCAAGGGATTCAACAACAATGGTGGGATTGAGGGTTGCACTGCCCTTTGTAAGGAAAGAAAGAACAACACATACTACCATTGAAGCAAAAATTGCCTTTGCCATAAATGAGCTGCCGAGAGGAAGCCATATTCCGAGAAGAACAGCAACGGGAATTACAGGAAGCACACACTTCCACATATCCTTTTTCTCGAGCTTATGCTGAGGCACAAGGGAAACAATAAGTGATGTGAGAATTGCAAAGCAAGCTGAAATACCTGCACTGAAGTGATTCATTGCAATAACAAGAACTACGATGGGAATAAGAAGGTAGCCCTTGCTTAAAATAAGCTTGAAGAAGTTGGGGATTGCATCCTTTGGAAGGCCCTTAAGACCTAATTTCTTAGCTTCAAAGTGAATCATCATGAAGATGCCTGTGAAGTAAAGAACTGCGGGAAGAATTGCAGTGATTGCAATTGTTGCATAAGGAGTTTCTGTCATTTCAGCCATAAGGAAGGCTGCGGCACCCATAATCGGGGGCATAATCTGTCCGCCGGTTGAAGCGGCAGCTTCAACAGCTGCGGCGAATTCGGGCTTGTAGCCCGTCTTTTTCATCATAGGAATGGTAATTGAGCCTGAGCCAACGGTGTTAGCAACAGATGAACCTGAATACATACCCTCAAGAGCACTTGAAATAACGGCAACCTTAGCGGGACCGCCGATTGATGAGCCTGCAACAGAGTTTGCAAGGTCAACAAAGAATGTGCCGATACCTGTTCTTTCAAGAAGGGCACCGAGAATAATAAACAGCACAATAAAGGTTGTGCAGACATAAATCGGAGTTGAGAAAAGGCCGTTTGCCACATCATAGAAAAGGCTGTACATAAGGTTTCTCATTGCCGTATCAGGGTTTGCGGCAAAAGCCTTTACCGCCGCATAAACCACAAAGGCACCGGCAACAAAAATAATCGGCAGACCGACTGCCCTTCGGCAAAGCTCAACAAGAAGCACAATGGCAATAACCGCCATTACTATTTCTATTGTACCGATTCTTCGTGACATCAGGATAATATCTTCCTGAAAAATTGTGTAATAAAGGAATGATCCCGCACCGACTACGGCAAGGATTATATCGTAAAACGGAACAAAATTAATTCTCTTTGTCTGTTTTTTATAGGCAGGGAAAATGAGGTAGCCTATAAACATTATAAAAGCAAGGAACGTGGTAAGCTTTGTATATTTGGTTGCGTTCTGGAAAAGAAGCGCCATTGAAATCATATAAACGCTGAAGCCTGCCATAAGAACGGTAATCACTGTTTTACGCCAGCCGGTGAAAACTCTGACATTGCTTTCACGGTCAAATTCCTGCATTATGGCATCAGTATCAACTGTTTCAAGGTCGTCCATAAAATTGGTTTTATTTTCAGCCACGGGCCTTTCCTCCTTTTCTTTAAGTTTATATTTGTTTTTGTTATAAATCCAAAATAAATGCTGCAGGGTTAATGCAGCATTTATTTCTATATCAGCATTTAATTATAAACTGATTTCAGGGAAGAATTATTCAGCAATAGCGCCAACTTCCTTGTAGTACTTAAGAGCACCGGGATGTACGGGAACGTCACCTGCGGGAGCAACTGCGTTCTTAACATCCATTTCCTTACCCTTTGCGTGAGCTGTTGCGATATCAGCCTGCTTTTCCCAAAGGTTCTTTGTGATTTCGTAAGCCTGATCTTCGCTCATATCGTTTGTTGCAATGAAGGTAGCCTTGATAGCAACTGTCTTAACGGGCTCCTTAACAAAATCGTAGTCAGCTTCTGTTGCTGTGTATTCAGCATAGAAGGGATGATCTTCGATAAGCTTTGCAATAACGTCTGCACCAAGGTCAACAAGAACAACCTCTGTTGAAGTTGCAAGCTCTGTAATTGCTGTTGTGGGAGTACCTGCAGTGATGAATGCTGCATCGATTGAGCCGTCCTTAAGAGCTGTTGCGGAGTCACCGAAGGATGCTGCTGTCTTCTTGATGTCAGCGTCAATATCAAGACCTGCTGCTGCAAGAATCTGTTCTGCATTGTAGTAAACACCTGAGCCTACGTCGCCAACTGCTACGCTCTTACCCTTAAGGTCAGCAATAGTCTTGATGCCGGAAGCCTTTGTAGCAACGAGCTGGCAAACCTCTGAATATACGCAGCCGATAACTGAGAAATCAGTGATGGGAGCTTCAAAGCCGTTTGTGCCCTTATATGCATAGTTCATAACGTCGTTCTGAACGATAGCGAACTGAGCGTCGCCGTCAGCAATCATTTCAATGTTAGCCTGTGAGCCGCCTGTTGAAATAACTGTGAACTTGTAGGCATCAGTATTAAGAATCTGACCTACAGCAGTTGTGAATGCATAATATGTACCTGTTGTGCCGCCTGTACCTGCTGTAATGTTTTCAATAATGCCGGTAGCGGGAGCCTTTGTTTCGTCTGCATTGCCTTCAGTTGCGTTGTTACCGCCGCAAGCTGCAAGAGTGAAGAGCATAAGTGCAGCGAGAACGATTGCGAGAATCTTTTTCATTTTGTTTCCTCCGTTTAATATAGTATTATCAATTATGACATCATCAATTGTATAATATTTTACCGCCCTTTGTCAAGTCTAATATGCAATTTTTATAAATTTTATTTATTTCGTTACAGACTATAATGAATAAAAATTCACATTATGCATATTTTAATCACTTTTTGTTGCAAAAAATGCGACTTTGTGCTAATATTGAAGCCGATATTAGTTGCCGCGGAGGTATGAAAATGAAAAATGTTGTGCTTATCGGTATGCCGGGAGCAGGAAAAAGCACCATCGGAGTGCTGCTTGCAAAATCACTGCTCTGCGATTTTGTGGACACCGACCTTGTTATTCAGAAAAAATACGGCTGCAGCCTTTGTGATATAATTGAAAAGGCAGGCACTGACGGATTTATTGAAATTGAAAATAAAACCGTTGCCGGCTGTAAATTCTCAAGCTCAGTTATTGCCACGGGCGGCAGTGTTGTTTACGGCGAAAATGCAATGAAAAACCTTAAAGAAAACAGTATTACCGTTTACCTTTCCGTTTCCGTAAGCGAGCTTGAAAACCGCCTTAAGAATATACACACAAGGGGTGTTGCAATGAAAAAAGGTGCAACAATTGCCGACCTTTTCACCGAAAGAAGACCGCTTTACGAAAAGTATGCTGATTTCACCGTTGACTGTGACGGACTTACGGCAGAGGAATGTGTTGAGAGAATAGTGAATACTCTGAGAAAGCAAAATGTTTGCTGAATTATAAAAAAACATTTTATAAAACATGGACTAACAAAAAAATTTGTGCTATAATTTTTCCGAATTAATCTGAAAGGATTTGATGAAAATGAAAGATCTTAAAAAATATCAGGGTATTATACCCGCATTTTATGCCTGCTATGATGACGAAGGCAATGTATGTCCCGAAAGAACAAAGGCTTTTGCTAAGTGGCTTCTCAATAAGGGTGTTCAGGGACTTTATGTCTGCGGCTCATCAGGTGAATGCATTTACCAGAGCAAGGAAGAAAGAAAGCTTATCCTAGAAGCTGTTATGGAGGCTGTAGGCGGCAAAATGACAATCATTGCCCACGTTGCCTGCAATAACACAAAGGATTCTATGGAGCTTGCAGCCCACGCTGAATCTCTCGGCGTTGATGCCATCGCATCTATCCCTCCCATTTACTTCAGACTTCCCGAGGAAGCAATCGCACAGTATTGGAACGATATATCCTCCGCAGCTCCCAACACCGATTTTGTTATCTACAACATCCCTCAGCTTGCCGGTGTTTCACTCACAATGCCCCTTCTTCGTGAAATGCTGAAAAATCCCCGTGTTGTAGGTGTTAAGAACTCCTCAATGCCCACTCAGGATATTCAGATGTTCAAAGCAGAGGGCGGCGACAATATAATTGTTTTCAACGGTCCCGATGAACAGTTTGTTGCAGGCCGTGCAATCGGTGCCCAGGGCGGTATCGGCGGTACATACGGCGTAATGCCCGAGCTTTTCCTTGAAGCAGACAAGCTCATCAAAGAAGGCAACCTTGATAAAGCAAGAGAAATCCAGTACGCTATCAACAGCATTATTTATGCTATGTGCGACTGCAAGTGTAATATGTATGCCGCCGCAAAGGAGGTTCTCAGACTTCAGGGTATTGACATCGGTGATGCAAGAAAGCCCCTTGTAGGTCTTAAAGAAGAAAGCAAGCCCCTTGCTGCAAATGTTAAAAAGATGATTGATGATGCGAAAGCAAAGTTTTTAGGTGAATGATTATGAATAAGGCTTATTTAAAGGACGTGCAGAAATGGATGCAGGAGGAGCTCGCACTCTGCGTTGATTTCTGGCTCAGAAACGGTATGGATAAGGAAAACGGCGGTGTTTACACCTGCCTTGACAGAGAGGGTAAAATCTACTCCACGGATAAATCCGTCTGGATGCAGGGCCGTTGCGGATGGATTTTTGCTTACCTTTGCCACGTTTACGGCGTAAAAGAGGAATGGCTTGCCGCTTCAAAATCCTGCCTTGATTTTATGGAAAAATACTGCATCAACCGCGAAGCAGGCGACAGAATGTATTTCACCGTCACTGCAGACGGCAAACCCCTTCGTCAGAGAAGATACTGCTTCTCCGAGGGCTTTTACTGCATTGCAAATGCCGAATATTACGGTGTAACCGGTGAAAAAGAATACCTTGAAAGAGCAAAGAAGGCTTATCACCTTATATATGCCCTCAATCACGGTGAAAAGGATCCCACAGGTATGGGTGCCAAAACAATTCCCGAAACAAGAACAGGCAGAGCTCTTGCTGACCCGATGATTTTCCTTAACACAACAGCAATTATGCGCCGTGTTGACCCGGAAAACAAGGATTTATACGACAAGTACAGTGCCGAATGTGTACACAACATTTTCACCTACCACCACAAGCCTGAGCTTAAGTGCACACTTGAAACTGTTGGTATGAACGGTGAATTTATGTCAGACTTTACTGCAGGCAGAGTTGTGAATCCCGGTCACGATATTGAATGTTCCTGGTTCCTTATGGAAGAAGCAAATTACCTTGGTGACAAGGAAATACACGAAAAGGCTCAGGAAATTTTCCGCTTTGCATTTGACGGCGGTTGGGATAAGGAATACGGTGGTCTGCTTTATTTCAAGGACTGTCTCGGCAATCCTCCCGAAGCTTACGAGCACGATATGAAGCTCTGGTGGCCTCACAATGAAATTGTTATTGCTTCACTTATGGCATACCGTGACACTAAGGATGAATATTATTTAGAGTGCTTCAAAAAATGCTTCGATTACTGTATTGAGTATTTTTCAGACAGAAAGTTCGGTGAATGGTACGGCTATCTCCGCCGTGACGGAAAGCCCACAGAGCCTGCCTGTAAGGGCAGCACCTTCAAAGGTCCCTTCCACCTTCCCAGAATGCTCATTATGGCAGATACTCTTATCGGAGAAATTATTGCTGATTAATAAAACTGTAAGGGAGTTGATTTTCAACTCCCTTATTAAAAATATGAGGTGACATTATGAAGAAAATCGACATCAAAGCTCTTAAAGAAAATGCAGTTTCCCTTTTTGACGATAAGTGGACTCTTATCACTGCAGGAAACAAGGAAAGCTACAACACAATGACTGCATCCTGGGGCGCAATGGGTGAATTATGGAACAAGGATGTGTGCTTTATTTTCATCCGCCCTCAGCGTTACACCTATGAGTTTACCGAAAGAGAAGAATACTTTACCCTCAGCTTTTTCGGTGAAGAATACAGAAAGGCTCTTGCCTTCTGCGGAAGAAACAGCGGCCGTGACTGTGACAAGGCAAAGGAAACGGGACTTACTCCCGTGACCGTCGGAAGCAGTATGACCTTTGAGGAAAGCGAAATTGTTCTTGTTTGCAAAAAGCTTTATTATCAGGATATAAACCCCGACGGCTTAACCGACAAGACAATTGACGGCACCTGCTACCCCGATAAGGATTACCACAGAATGTATGTTGGTGAAATTGTAGAAGCATACGTAAAATAAAAAAGGAACGGCAGTTCGGATGAACTGCCGTTTATTTTTATGTTTTTATGCCTTCTTCTTAGCCTTTCTGATTGCAAAGCCGATAAGACCGAACACATAGCCGATTGCAGCAGCACCTGCTGCGAAAAAAGCAAATGCAAGGTCGGTTTTACCAAGAACGCAAAGGGGTACGATAACAGAAATTACAGCAATGATTACGGGAGAAAGGAAGCCGAGTGCTCCGCCCTTTTTAACCATTGATGCTGAGCAGATGATATTCACAATTGAAAGGAATATGTACTGACCGAAAACGGTATAAATAAGCTCGTCACCCTTGCCGAAAATAAGTCCCCATATGCAGAAGAAAAGACCGATGATAATAAATGCGGCAAGACCTTTGTTCTCTTTAATAAACTTTTTCATATTTTACACCTCAGTTATTTTCTTTCACATTGCTTGCGGTATAAGTGGTGATGCTGTTGCCCTTTAATGTTGCCTTAAAGCCGTTATCTTCAGCCTTTATTGCATCAAGCCCTTTCCACTGCTCACCGTCGGAAAAGCTTCCGCTTGTTCTTACAGCTTTAATACCTTCCTCAGAAAGGATAAAGCCGTCAAGCTTAAAGGAAATTTCACAGTCCTGTGCCTTATCATTCACGCATACAATATGAAGCTCTTTGTTTTTCTTATCATAACACGCTATTGTTCTGTTGTCAACTTTTATAAGTTCAGCTCCGGGTCTTATAAAGCGTGAAAACTGACCGAAAGCATAATACTTCTGGGTAAGATATATTTCTTCCTTATCCATATCCGAAAAGGCAACTCCCCAATAGCCCTTAGTAAGGTCGGGAAGGCAGGGCATATCCCTTTTGCCCTTGTATTCATACTGAGAAATATAAGAAGCCACAATCTGCCATATTACCCATGCTGAGCTTTTAAGGGTTGAAAGGTCCTCAATAATCTTATGGCCGAGCCACAGGGCAGGGCCCATTTCACCTGCATTCTCACCGATTTCAGAGCTCCAGTCCGTTTCCGTCATCCATAAAGGCTTGCCGTGAAGCTTTGCAGTTTCGGAAATCTTAGGCGTGGCTTTGCTGTAGGTATGGGTGCTGATTCTGTCAATGCAGTCCCAAGCTTCGGGAGAAAGGCATTTGCAGGCTATGTTCTGCAGCCTTGTGTTTGTCTCGTCACTTGCGGTGATATCAACATCTGTAAGCCCTGCTTTTTCCATAGCCCTTGCAGTTGCACAAATAACCGCACTCTGCATTTTACCCGGTGAAACGTGGCACCCCTCCTGCTTTGGTGAATAAGCACGCCAATAATTGGTATAAGGCTCATTCATTGCCGCAAGAGAGCCGATTTTTATGCCCATTTCATCGTTAATATACCTTGAAACGTGAGCAAGATATTCGGCAAAATCAGTAATACAGCTTTTTTTAAGGTTGTTGGCTATAGCACTTTTACTACCCGAGGAGCAACCGCTGACAGTCATAAAATATGGCGGTGAATTTGAAAAAGCCTCAACAAAGGCATCCTCACCTGCGGTCTCGTAAGCTTTTTTCAGCACCTTAAGCTGAAAAGCATCAGCGTTATAATCATAATAAAGCTTACCGTTTTTGTCCTTTTTCAGCCAGCCGGGAATATCCGAATCCGTTCTTTCAATGTGATTGTGAGTCGGGTCATCACCGCCGCCGATGTTATAGCGCATAATGTTTAACTGAAGGCCCTCTTTACTGAAAAAAAGCCGTGCCGAATCCTCGGTGAGCTTATCGCTTATACCAAGCCTGTGTGCCCACCAACAAAGACTTGTACCCCAACCCTTGAAGGAGTCGGGGAACATGTTGTTTTTTGAAATTATAATCTTCTTCATAAAATTTTCTCCACAGTACAGTCAGTCCGTTATTCCTGACTACTGATGATGCAAGCCGAATTCTTACATCATCGCGTGGAAGCCCTCATTATCAAGAAGCTCCACACCGTTTTCATTAAGCACCTTTGCAGCGGCATCGTTATCTGCAACACGGAGAATAACATAAGCCTTTTCACTTTTTCTTGTTATGAAGGCATACATATATTCAACATCAATGCCTGCATCAGAAAGGATGCGCATAGGACGTGCAAAAGCACCGGGCACATCATCAATACCCACAGCAATAACGTTTGTGATTGAAACAGTTACACCTGCATCCTTAAGGGCAAGTGCTGCTGCATCGGGATCATCAACGATAAGACGGAGAATGCCGAAGTCCGTTGTATCTGCAATTGAAAGAGCTCTGATATTTGCGCCCACATCTGAAAGAATTTCAGTAATATCGGCAAGTCTGCCTTTTTTGTTTTCTACAAAAATTGAAAGCTGTTTAATGTTCATAATATTTCTCCTTTTTCAGCTTTTACAGTTTTCTGTTATCAATAACTCGCTTTGCCTTGCCCTCAGAACGGGGAAGTGAGCCGGGAGCCATAAGGCGTACCTTAGCGTGAATGTTAAGAGTTGACTGAAGTGCGGCTTCAATTCTCTTTTCTTCACTTTCCATACCCTTAACCGTATCGGAGAACATATCAGGACTCATTTCAACCTGAACCTCCATAGTGTCAAGGTTGCCCTTACGGTCAACAATAATAAGGTAGTTGGGAGCCATATTAAGAGAAAGAAGCACGTGTTCAACCTGTGAGGGGAATACATTTACGCCGCGGATAATAAGCATATCGTCGCTTCTGCCCTTGGGCTTTGTCATTTTTACGGTTGTTCTTCCGCAGGAGCATTTTTCTCTTGTAAGTGCACAGATATCTCTTGTGCGGTATCTTACAAGGGGAAGAGCCTCCTTGCCGATACAGGTGAAAACAAGCTCACCGTATTCGCCGTCAGCAACGGGTTCAAGAGTATCGGGGTCAATTACCTCAGGATAGAAATAGTCCTCACAGATATGCATACCGTTCTGGCATTCACATTCATATGCAACACCGGGACCTGCAATTTCGGAAAGGCCGTAAATATCGTGAGCCTTGATATCAAGAAGTCTTTCGATTTCCTTTCTCATTTCCTCTGTCCAGGGCTCTGCACCGAAAATACCCGCACGTACCTTGAGGCTTTTGGGGTCAATTCCCATATCTCTTATGGTTTCACCGATAAACATTGCATAAGAGGGAGTGCAGCAAAGTATATCCGATTCAAAATCCTGAAGCATCTGAATCTGACGGTTGGTGTTACCTGATGAAGCAGGAAGAGCAGTAGCACCCAGCTTCTCAGCACCGTAATGAAGACCGAGACCGCCGGTGAAAAGACCGTAGCCGTAGGAAACGTGGATTGTATCATCCTTTGTACCGCCTGCGGCACAGATTGCTCTTGCGGCACCCTCTGACCATACACCGATATCGTTCTGAGTATAGCCTACAACTGTGGGCTTACCCGTTGTACCAGATGAAGCGTGGATACGGACAAGCTCACCCTTGGGCACAGCAAAAAGACCGAAGGGATAGTTATCACGGAGGTCAGTCTTAACAGTAAAGGGAAGCTTTGTGATATCGTCAATTGAACGGATATCCTCAGGCTTGAGACCGATTTCATCAAATTTCTGTTTGTAAAAAGGCACATTTTCGTATGCATTTTTTACCATTTTAATAAGCCTTGCTGACTGAACAGCCTTAAGATAATCTCTTGAGGCACATTCAACTTCGGGATTGTAAATTCCCATTGTTATCATCCTTTCCTTTATCGCTTATATATAAGCGAAGTGCAGATGACTCCTTCATTCAGTGTCACCTTGCAGTTAATTTAAGATAATTCCGAATTTCTGACTACTGTTAAGCCATATATCCAAGCTCGAATGCATTGAGATTGGTTTCCACCGTCTTGGGCGGTACTGTTGTTTTAATTATATCAATCCACATATCCTTGTCAATACCGAGGAAGCGTACAGCTGCACCTAAAAGCACAACATTTGCACATTTGGGTGTACCTGCCCTGATTGCAAGGTCAAGTGCGTCAAGCTCAACAAGCTTTACATCCTTTTCCTTGATTTTATTAAGGATATCCTCGGGATAAGCTGCCTTACCCATAATAACGGGCATGGGATCAATTCTCTGTGTGCTTGAAATAAGCACGCCGCCCTTTTTAAGGTAAGGGAGCCATCTTGCACTTTCAAGCTGCTCAAAGGAAATAATAATATCTGCTTCTCCCTTTTCGATAACAGGTGAATATACCTTTTCACCGTAGCGGACATAGGTTACAACACTGCCGCCACGCTGGCTCATACCGTGAACCTCACTGACCTTTACATCGTAGCCTTCGTTAACAAAGCAGTTACCCATAAGCTTTGATGCAAGAAGAGTACCCTGACCGCCTACGCCTACGATAAGAATATTTTTAACGCTCATAGTATTACTCCCCTTTCTTTATAGCATCGAATCTGCAGGCAGAGGCACATACGCCGCAACCTACACACTGTGTGTTATCAATAAGAGCAAGGCTTCTGCCGTTTTCTCTCTTTGTTTGTGAAAGTGCAGGACAGCCTACATTAAGGCAAGCCTTACAGCCGATGCACTTATTTTCGTCAACAACAACGGGAGCCGAATGCTTAACGGTTTTAAGAAGAGCACAGGGTCTTCTTGAAATAACGAGTGAGGGTTCCTTCTTTTCAAGCTCTTCTCTTACAACTGCCTTTGTATTTTCAATATCAAAAGGGTCTACAACTCTTACATTGTTAAAGCCAACCGCCCTTGCAAGTGCTTCAAGATTAACAGCAACAGTGGGGTCACCCTTGATTGTAAGACCGTTTGCAGGGTTATTCTGGTGTCCCGTCATACCCGTAATGGAGTTATCAAGAACAATAACCGTTGAAAAGCCCTTGTTATATGCAATATCAATAAGGCCTGTTATACCTGAGTGGATAAAGGTTGAGTCACCGATAACGGCAACGCTCTTTTTGGCCTGAGATTCACCTCTTGCGGTATTAAAACCGTGAAGGCCGCTTATTGATGCACCCATACATACGCAGGCATCCATCATTGAAAGGGGAGCCTGAGCACCAAGGGTGTAGCAGCCGATATCACCGCTTACATAAAGGCCCATTCCCTTGAGGGCATAGTAAAGACCTCTGTGGGGACAGCCTGCGCAAAGCACGGGAGGACGGGGAGGAATCTCCTCGTCAAAACTGTCAAAATCTGCCTTTTCGCTTGTAAGAACAGCCTTTACGGTAGCCTGAGAAAATTCGCCAAGGCGTGAGAAAAGCTCCTTACCCTTAACCTTAAGACCAAGCTTGATGCAGTGAGTTTCAATAATATCGTCAAGCTCTTCAATAACAATAAGCTCGTCAACCTCTGCGGCAAAGTCCTTTATAAGCTTTACGGGAAGAGGATTCACCATACCTAATTTAAGATAACTTGCCTTATCGCCCATTGCTTCGTGAGCATAAACATAGGAAGTACCTGCAGCAATAATGCCAAGCTTTTTATCGTTATATTCTACGGTGTTGATGCCGAGCTCAACAGCTTCACTGTCAGCAAAATCTGTCATAGCGGAAAGTCTTTCCTCAACCCTTACGTGAGCTCCCCTTGCCATTGCAGGCATCATAACGTTTTTCATAACATCCTTTTCGTAAGCCTTTACGCCAACATCTGCTCTGTCACTGAGTTCAACAAGGCTTCTTGCGTGGGAAACTCTTGTTGAAAGGCGGAGAAGGAAGGGTGTATCAAAACGCTCTGAAAGCTCAAAGGCGAGCTTTGCAAAATTGCAGCATTCGGCTGAATCCGAGGGCTCGAGCATAGGTGTTTTTGATGCAATAGCGTGGTGGCGTGAGTCCTGCTCATTCTGTGATGAATGCATACCTGGGTCATCAGCAACGGCACATACCATACCGCCGTTTACGCCTATGTAGGAAGCGGTATAAAGAGGGTCTGCAGCAACATTAAGACCAACGTGCTTCATTGCACAGAAGCTTCTTGCCCCACCTGTTGCGGCACCGAAAGCCACCTCAAAGGCAACCTTTTCGTTAGGTGCCCATTCTGAATATATATCGTCGTATTTTGAAACGAATTCCGTAATTTCCGTGCTGGGTGTTCCGGGATAGGATGAAACAACATTTACTCCTGCCTCCCAGAGACCTCTTGCAACGGCTTCATTACCGAGCATAAGAGCTTTTTTCATTTTTGTGTCTCCTTGAAATTTAACTTTATTTTATATCTTAATGTAATATAAAAATTATCTTATTATTATATAACTGTTTTTTTTATTTTATTTTCTATAATAGAAATATATTCCGCTTATTCGCAAATATTGTAAAATTCTTTGTTGATATTTTCTTTTTTCTGCGTCATTTTTGTAACTGCAATGCATAAAACAAAGGAAAATGCCATTGCCAGACAAGCAAAGTGAGGACCAAGATCCTTTATTGCACCAAAAACAGGAAGTGATACATCAGGTGCAAAAAGCTTACAGATAACGGGAGGAAGTCCGAGAAGGAAGCCGCCTGCCATACCTGCCTTTGCACCGTAGCTGTTAAGCTTTTTCCAGTAAAGAGAAATAAGATAGGGTGCAAGGAAGGAGCCTGAAATTATACCCCAGGAATAAGACATCATATCAAGAATTGGTGTTTCACTGTTTGCAATAAGATAAGATGCAACAACAAAAACAAAGCACACTATTCTTGTAGCTGTTGCTGTTTTGTTGTCATCAAGTTTCTTCATCATTTTTTCTTTTATGAAATCCATTGTAAGGGTTGATGAAGCGGTAATTGTAATTGAAGAAAGGGTTGAAACAGAGGCGGCTATCAGAAGCACAAGAATAACACCGATAAGCACATCGGAAATCTGCGACATTGAAAGCATATTGGGAACAAGAAAGTCTGTTTTACCTGCTCCCGCACCGGGAATTTCCGAAAGTTCATTGAAAAAGAGCCTTGCAAGTGAGCCGATAAAATATCCGCCGCCTGCAACAATAAAGGCGAAGAAGGTTGATATAACCGTGCCTCTTTTTACCTCGTGGTCATCCTTTATTCCGTAATATTTATGTATCATCTGTGGCAGACCCCATGTACCGAAGGAGGTCATAAGCACCGTTGCCCAAAGCCCGATATGATTTACGGCACCAAGCTCAAGCTCAGAGGTTTTTTGTGCAATTGTTTTTATGCCTTCCGTAAATCCGCCGACTGTGTCGCTTCTCATAACGGCAAAAATAAGCATAACAACACCTACAAGCATAATTGCTCCCTGAATGAAGTCCGCCTTAAGCGTTGCACCGTAGCCACCGAGAATAACAATAAGAAGGGAGGCGATTGCAATAACAAGCATACAAACCTGCTCGTCCACACCTAAAAGCACGGAGCATACACTTGTCAGACCCTTATATACGGAAGCGGAATAAGGAACAAGGAAAATGAAAATTACTGCAACGGCAAAATTCTTCATACTCTTGCTTTTAAAGCGCTTTTCAAAAAGCTGGGGCATTGATTTAATTTCAAGGCGTCTTGCAATTTCTCTTGTGGGCTTTGCAAGCACAAGCCACGCAAAAAGCGAGCCGATTATTGCATTTCCTATACCCGGAAGAACACCCCATAAACCGTATTTCCAGCCTGTGCCGCCTGCATAGCCTATGAACATAACGGCAGAAAAATATGCCGTACCGTAAGAAAATGCCGACATCCACGCACCTGCATTTCTTTTACCCACGGTAAAATCGGAAATGTTTTTAGCTTTTTTTGCGTTCAATATACCAACAAGGGCAATAAAAAGGACATATGCCCCTATAGTTAACCATATTACTGTTTTGCTTTGCATTTGCTTTACCTCTGCTTTAGTGTTTTAAATCTTTAAAGTTTTAAAGTGATGAACTTTGATGATAATACCACATAAAATTCCAAAAGTCAAGACTGTTTTTCACCAAAAAAATAATAAAACATTAAGCTTTTAATTTATACCCTTGCTCTGTTGAGTTGGTTGCTTTTGCCGTGGAGCTTTTACCCGACCTATTATAAAACCGCCACGGCAAGAACACGAATTTTAATTCAACGTTTCAATTGTCGTGAAAATTGACCGATGAAAACGCAGCAAAAAAAGAGGCTGTTTTCACAGCCCCTTAATAATATCATATCATTTTATCGGCAAAGATGAAAAATCATACCTCACAACATTCGTTTCTCCCTTTGGATATTCAGGGAATAAAAAGGTCTGCCCTTCTTGAGAGAATGAAACGAAACGGTTGTTTTTGTAAAGATAGAGCTTGCCGCTTTTTTTATCGCAAAGCAGAACACTACCCTTTTCCGTTATAATAAGTTCGGAAGAGTCAACGCTGATTTCCTCAGGCAGGTCAGCAGTAGTTTCATTTCCGTTCAGGCTGAAGGTTATCTCTCCGGATTCAGGGTAATCCGTTAATTCTGAAACGAAAAAGCTGAGAAGATTACCTTGTGTCTCGCCTGTTTTAACCTTAAGCTTTTTGTTTTTACTTGAATATGCGATATCCTTGCCGTCAGCAGAAACACTGTAAACCTTGTATTTATCCGTAATAAGCTTTTCTTCACCGTTTATGTTCTGATAAAGCCCAAGTTTACCGTCGGAAAGCTTTTCAAAAGTAAAAATATCTGCATTATCATTTACAGTCCAGTCAGTAACATCCCTGAGCACTGCTTTCGGAAAATAGGGCAAGGCTTCAAGGTCATAAGCATAAACATCACACTGAACGGAAAAGAACTGATCATAATATTCAAAGCCGTTTGAAAAAATAAGGCTGCTTCTGTCCTTTGAAAGATACACCTTACGGTACTGTCCGCCAACGCCCTCAGAATCTTCAACCCTTGCAATTTTCAAAGGCTTTGCTGAAGGTCTTTTCAGGTCGTAAAGCAATATATCCCCCTCATAAATTCCTATTATCGGGTCAAAATCTTCGTGCCCTTTCATCGTTCTCAGGTCCTTGATTAAAAATCCCGTTCCGACAAAAACGAGCACCGCAGCAAGGCATAACGCTGCAATTTTTATTATTCTGCCAACCTTTTTTTCTTTTGCTGGTGCGCCTGTTCTTTTGCCGCCGGGGATATGCCCCGTACCGCCGAAATTAAAGCCGCAAGAAATACATATGTCTGCTCTTTTTTTATTTTCTTTTCCGCATAAGGGACATATTTTCATATATGGGGCACCTCCTTTTAAACGCAAAATGTAAAATGCAGAATGAACGGTCGCTTCGCTCCGGTAATATCCGTCAATCAGAAAATCCGCTCCGCCGTTTCAGGCATATTTACGGTATATAAAGCCTTGCACGCAGCTACAATTTTGCATTTCACAGAAATATCTTTATAAATTATACAATATGTGTATCAGGGTGTCAACGGAATTTTTTATAAGGAAAAATGAAGATTTTTTTCAAATCAGTGGAAAAGTATAAATTAATATGTTATAATAATTCAGTTAATGCAGATTTCAAGTCTGCAAATCGGAAAATTTAATCAAGAGGTGCAAAAAATGAGCTTTAAAGAATTAATCATCAATGCAGGTTCTTCCTCACTTAAGTATCAGGTTTTTGAAATGCCTGAAGCAAAGGTTCTCGCAAAAGGTATTTTTGAGCAGATCGGCACAGCCTGCACATTCACCCACAAAATTGATAAGGACGGCGAAGAAGTAAAGGTTCTTGATAAGAAGCCCGTTGATGCAAAAGACCATCACGACGCTATCACCATTCTTCTTGAAACTCTTACCGACAAGGAAACAGGCGTTCTCACTTCAATGAACGATATTTCAGCAGTAGGTCACAGAGTTCTTCACGGTGGTGAAGAATTCAGCGGTTCAGTTGTAGTAACAGAAGATGTTAAAGCAGCTATCAGAAAGTGTATCCCCCTCGGCCCTCTTCACAACCCTGCAAACCTTATGGGCATTGAAGTTTGTGAGGAAATCATGAAGGGTATTCCTCAGGTTGCCGTTTTTGATACAGCCTTCCACCAGACCATCCCCGACTATGCTTATATGTATGCTCTTCCCTACAAGTACTATCTTCAGCACGGCATCAGACGCTACGGCTTCCACGGTACCAGCCACAGATATGTAAGTGCAAGAACAACAGACTTCCTTATGAAGAAATATCCCGGCAAGTATAACGCTGACGAGCTCAGAGTTGTAACCTGCCATCTCGGTAACGGCTCATCCATTTCCGCTATCAAGGGCGGCAAATGCTTTGATACAACAATGGGTCTTACTCCCCTTGAAGGTATTATGATGGGTACACGCTCAGGCTCAATTGACCCTGCAATCATCGCTGTTCTTTGCGAAAGAGAAAACCTCACCGCAAAGGAAGTTGACAATATTCTCAATAAAAAGTCAGGTATGCTCGGTCTTACCGCAGAATATGACGAGAACTTCAACGAAATTCCCGGCACAGCTACAAGCGACAACAGAACAATCGAAGGCCGCTCAAAGAACGGCTGTAAGAGAGCTCAGCTTGTTGAAGCAATGCTCTGCCATCAGCTTACAAAGTACATCGGCGGCTTTGCAGCTGCTATGGGTGGTGTTGATGCAGTTGTATTCACAGGCGGTATCGGCGAAAACAATCCCCACTACCGCACTGCAGTTGCAGAAAAGCTCGGCTTTATGGGCACCGCAATCAACGAAGAGGCTAACGGTGTAAGAGGTCAGGAAATTGAAATTTCCACTGAGGATTCACCCCTCAAGCTTCTTGTTATCCCCACTGACGAAGAGCTTCTCATCGCTCAGGATACATACGAGCTTACAAAATAAATATTTAAAAAGGAGCTGTAAAAAACAAAGTTTTTTACAGCTCCTTTCAGTTTCTCTTGCTTTTTATTTCCCTTATGATATAATATTCCCGAAAACAAATACGGAAGTGATAAAAATGAACAGTAAACCCGTTACGGCAATAATAGTCGGTGCAGGCCACAGAGCCTTTGTTTACAGTGAGCTTGCCAAGGTAAAGCCCGAGCTTTTAAAAATCGTCGGTGTGGCAGATCCTAACCCTGTCCGCCGTAAAAAGGCAATGGAATACTTCGGCTTTTCTGAGGATATGTGCTTTGAGTCTGCTCAGGCACTTGCCGAAAAGGATAAGCTTGCCGATGCAATAATCAACGGCACAATGGACGAGCAGCACATTGAAACTGCCGTCCCACTTTTAGAAAAAGGCTATGATATGCTTTTGGAAAAGCCCTTTGCAGTAAACGAAGAAGAAATGCGCTATCTTGTATCTGTGGCTAAGAAAAACGGCTCAAAGGTTATGATTTGCCACGTACTGAGATATACACCCTTCTATTACAGCATAAAGGAAAGAATTGCAAAGGGTGAAATCGGTGACATAATCAACATTCAGACCAATGAGCATGTTTCCTACCATCACCTTTCCACCTCTTACATAAGGGGCAAGTGGGCTAACAGTGATAAGTGCCACACAAGTATGCTCCTTGCAAAATGCTGCCACGATATTGATATTATTATGTGGCTTATGAGTGAAACCAAGCCCGCTGAGATCAGCTCCTTCGGCGGAAAATATCAGTTCAAGCCCGAAAATGCACCCGAAGGTGCAGGATCTGTTTGTATGAAGGACTGTCCTTTGGTTGACTCCTGCCTTTTCTCAACAAAGCACCTTTACATTGACCACCCCGACCGCTGGAGCTTTTATGTATGGGATGCTCTTGAGCATATAGAAAACCCCACAATTGAGGATAAAATAAACCTTATGAAATCAGATTCACCCTATGCCCGCTGCATTTACAAGTGCGATAACAATGTTGTTGACCACCAGAGTGTGCTCATAAGCTTTGAAAGCGGTGCAACTGCAACCCACAATATGGTAGGCGGCTCTGCTGAGCCGAGAAGAAACATTCACATTGTGGGAACAAAGGGCGAAATCTTCGGCAACTTTGAGGAATCAAAATTCACAGTTCTTAAAATCAATCCCTCTCCCGATGCACATAACGGCGAATGTGATGTTGAACTTGTTGACCTTAAGGTGAGCGGTGATATGGTCGGTGCCTACGGTGGCCACGGTGGCGGAGACGAGAGACTTTCCGAGGATTTTGTAAAGTTCATCCGCGGTGAAAAGCCCTCCCTTGCCTGCACATCTATTTTTGATTCTGTTGCAGGTCATCTCTGCGTTTACCTTGCAGATAAATCAAGAGAAGCAAACGGAGCACCTCAGAAGGTTACATTATAACTAAAGAAAAGCTATCTTCAAGAAAAATGAAGATAGCTTTTTTATGTTTACTGTTTTTTATTCTTAACCTTCTCCCAATACTCTTTAGCCGCCTGCTCGTTTTTATTGTCCCCGAAAACATAATACTTTCTGTTTTTTATTTTGTCGGGCAGGTATTGCTGAGGAACATAATGATTGGGATAATCGTGGGGATATTTGTAAAACTGACCCTTGTTATTGTTGTCCTCACCGTCATAATGCTTGTTCTGAAGCTGTCTTGGTATGGGGCCCGAATTTCCGCTTTTAACATCTGCCATTGCCGCATCAAAGGCAAGGTAGGCTGAGTTGGATTTCGGGCTGTTGCACACAAGTACAACTGCATTTGAAAGGGGGATTCTCGCTTCCGGCATACCGACCATAAGGGCAGTATCAACCGCAGCCTTAACAATGGGAATAATCATAGGATAAGCAAGACCCACATCCTCATTTGCACATACAAGAAGCCTTCTTATAGCTGAGGGCATATCACCCGCCTCAAGAAGCCTTGCAAGGTAATGAAGTGCCGCATCGGCATCAGAGCCACGCATACTTTTCTGAAAACCCGAAAGTATATCATAATGCTCGTCACCCTCACGGTCATATTTCATAGCGCTTTTCTGGGTCAGCTCTTCCGCCTTCTCTTTAGTTATGACAACCCTTCCGTTTTCATCGGGAATAGTGCTCAGCACACACAGCTCAGCGGAATTCATTGCCTTTCTCACATCACCGCCGCAGGAACGGGCAATGTGTAAAAGCACAGCATCGTCAGCTTCAACGGTAATATTTCTTTCAGCAGAAAGGAAGTCGAATGCCTTTTTTACTCCGGGAACAATTTCCTCAGCAGTTATGCTTTTGAATTCAAAAACAGTTGAACGGCTCAGAACTGCCCCGTGAACATAAAAGTAAGGATTTTCCGTTGTAGACGCAATAAGAATAATTTCTCCTCTTTCAATATAATCAAGAAGAGTCTGCTGCTGTTTTTTATTGAAATACTGTATCTCATCAAGGTAAAGGAGTATGCCATTGGGAGCTGCAAGAGTGTCAAGCTCACCGACAATTGCCCTGATATCGGCTGTTGATGCCGAAGTTCCGTTGAGCTTGTGGAATTTGCGGTTTGTTTTTTTTGCAATAATGGAAGCAAGGGTCGTTTTACCCACTCCCGAAGGTCCGTAAAAAATAAGGTTAGGTATTTCTTCCGATTCAATTATATTTCTCAGAGCCTTGCCTTCACTGAGCAAATGACTCTGACCCACCATATCCTCTATACATTGAGGTCTTATTCTGTCTGCAAGGGGTGCTTTCATATAATCACCGTCACTTTAGGTTTAGTTAATTGTTTACAGCAGACATTTTATCACAACTTACGCTTTAAGTAAATAATTTTAGGTTTTTTTCAGTTGTAAATTGCATTAAGGTATGTTATAATTTTAAGGTAATGCTAAAATTCACAGGAGGAATTAAATTTGAAGAAGATTATTTCACTCAATCAGGACTGGATTTTTTGCAAGGAAGGTGTAAAGGAAAGCGTAAACCTTCCCCACACCTGGAACGGCATTGACGGTCAGGGCGGCGGAGACGGCGGATATTTCAGAGGTGCCTGCACCTACACAAAAATTCTCCCCCGCTATGAAGGCAGAGTATTCCTTGAATTCAAGGGTGCAAACAGCATCTGCTCCGTTCTTGTTAACGGCAAAAAAGCAGGCAGCCACATGGGCGGTTATTCAACCTTCCGCTTTGAAATCACAAACCTTCTCACCTCACCCAAAAACTTCCTTGAGGTTACCGTTGACAACTCAGACAACAAAAAGGTTTATCCCGGCTTTGCAGACTTCACCTTCTACGGTGGACTTTACAGAGATGTAAACCTCATTTACGACGTTCCCGAAACACACTTTTCACTTACCGATGCAGGTAGTAAGGGTGTTTATGTTACTGCAAAAGCCAACGGTGATGTTGCAGTTAAGGCAATCATTTCCGGCTACAAGACCGGTGTTAAGGCACATTACGAGGTTCTTGACGCTGATGGTAAGGTTGTAGCTAAGGCCGGCGACAAGCAGAAGCTCCACGTTGATTCACCCATCCTCTGGAACGGTATTGAAAACCCCTACCTTTACACCCTCAGAGCTACTGTTTCCGATAACGGCAAGGTTATGGATGAGGTTAATGTACGCTTCGGCTTCAGAGACATTAAGTTTGATGCAAACGAAGGCTGCTTCCTCAACGGCAAATACATAAAGCTCAAGGGTGTTTCCCGCCATCAGGACAGAGAAGTAATCGGTAACGCCCTTACAATGAACGAGCATATTGAGGATATTGAGCTTATAAAGGAAATGGGTGCAAACTCAATCCGTCTTGCTCACTATCAGCAGTCCGAGGATTTCTATAATCTCTGCGACGAATACGGTATGCTTATCTGGGCTGAAATTCCCGTAATTTCACGCTATAACAAAAAAGCTCAGGAAAATGCACTTAATCAGCTTGAAGAGCTCATTAAGCAGAATATGCACCATCCCTCAATCTTCTGCTGGGGTGTTCAGAACGAAATCACAATCACAAACGAAAACGAAACCCTTATAAACGGCATCAAGGAGCTTAACACCTATGCTAAATTCCTTGACCCCTCACGCCCCACAACTCAGGCTCAGTTCACAATGTGCTCACCTGATTCAGAGCTCAACAAGGTTACTGATATCCTTGCATATAACCACTACTTCGGCTGGTATATGAAGACCTGCGACGGCCTTGACGAGTGGCTCGCAAAGTTCCGTGAGGCTAACCCTAACCTCAAAATGGGCATTTCCGAATACGGTGCTGAAGGCGTTCTCGGCTACTTCAACGATAATCCCTCTCAGGGTGACTATTCCGAGGGCTATCAGGCTCTTTACCATGAGCACTACATCAAGAGCATCAATGCAAACAAGTGGATCTGGGGCTCATATGTATGGAATATGTTCGACTTCGGCTCAGCAATGAGAAACGAGGGCGGCGTTAAAGGAAGAAACAACAAGGGCCTTGTTACCTTTGACAGAAAAGTGAAGAAGGATTCCTTCTACCTTTACAAGGCATTCTGGTCAGACGACAAGTTTGTTCACCTTGTTGGTGACAGATATCCCCTTCGTACAATCGGTGAAAAGGAATTCAGAGTATATTCAAACTGCGACAAGGTTACCCTTAAGGTAAACGGCAAGCAGAAGACCGTTACCGCTGAAGGCGTTTTCGTCTTCCCTGAAATAGAAATCAAGGAAGGTGAAAACAAGGTTGTAATCACTGCAGGCGACATTAAGGAAACAATCACTCTTACAGGCGTTGCAGAATATCCCAGAGAATACAGCCTTCCCGAGGGTGCTTCCTCAATGGTAAGAAACTGGTTTATTGAAAAGAGCGACGAAAGCAACCCAGATTGCTACAGCCTTGACGACACAATCGGAGACCTTCTTAAAAGCGAGGATATCCTCGGCATGGTAAAGGGTGCTGCAGGCAAGCTTCTCCAGAGCCCCCTTATGGCAATTGTGAAGCCCTTCACTCTCCGCCAGCTCCTTGATCTTCCCATTGTTAATCTTGACCCCGAAATGGTTAATATGGTCGAAGACTTCCTTAAAACAGTAAAGAAAAACTGAAAATAAAAAACTTATCGGTCACACAAAAGTGTGACCGATAAGTTTTTATTTATTTATATCAATAACATAAAGTCCGTCAATATCAGTGGGTATTACTACATCGGCAGCATAGCCCTGTTCAGTTACAAAGCAGAACATATATCCCTTTTCCGTAAGTGCACTTGCGGATTCGTAAATTTTCATTCCGAGTCCCTCTGTGTCTTCGGGGATATCTTCGGCTTCGGTGCTTTCATTTTCAGCTGAAACCTCTTCACTCATAACATCCTCACCGAGATTTGCCTTGAAACGCAGCTTAATATCCTCATAGGAATAGCCCTTATAAATGCGGTAAAGAAGCTCCGATATATTCTGATAATCCTTACCGATAATTGCATCCTTTGTAACAAAGTCACCTGTTTCGGCATCAAGGTTATAGCCTTCAACGGTACGCTTGGGCAGTGTAACGGGAAGGTTTTCCTCAGTCTGCACCTCTTCTTCGCCCTCAGGAAGCTCCACAGGCATTGAGGAAGGAATATACTCGGCAGTTTCCTCAATAAAGCTGAGGTATCTGCCTTCAGAATAAGTTACCCTTGAAACAATATGAGTTACAAGAGGAAGCTCTTTTTTATCTCCGCCGTTTTTAATAAAGCTTTTGTAAGCCTTCTCGGCACTTTCACCGTCGGCTCCGTAAACATTTATCATATCACCGAAAAGCTGATTTGCCGTTTTTTCAGCCTCGGTAGTACCGGAAAATTCGGGATATTCAATAATATATCTGTGATAAACAGTGCCGTCCTTTGCCTTTTTCTCAACCGTATGGGTTTTCATTTCATAGGCAGCTTTATTGATTATTGCACCGTTAGCATCAAAAATAGGAGTATCGGAAAGCTTCTTTACGCTGTAAGCTATACCATCGTTACCGTCAAGCTTTTCAACTATGGCATATCTTTCCTTTTCCTCAGCGGAAAGGTCATTTTTATCAAGGAAGCTGCATTCAATATAATAGCTTCCGTCCATAATTCTTTTACTGCTCTTTACATCAGCAATATAAAGCTTTGTTTTTTCACTTGCCTTATCGGCAAAATAGTAATTGCCACAGTAATAGTAACAGTCAGGAGTATTGACAGTATGGTTGGGAGTTGCACCAAGAGCCTCAATCAAAGCATCAACCTTGTCTGCAGGCAATTTATAATAGCTGTAGTCACCGTTTTCGTTTGTGTAGCGCTGAGCAGGGTCAGGGGTGTTAGCAGTGATTTCTGCCTTGCCGTAAACCTTACTGTAAATACCGTTTTCGTCCTTGGGTCTTATAAGGCCGAGAACATCCTCGGAGCCCTTATCATAATTTCCGATTCCATGCTCACAAATAACACCCACAAGGGAGAACCACTGTTCAAGCTCACCCTTCTGTTCACCTGAAAGGCTGCTCATTGCAACGGTTTTTACAACATCACCGTCAGACTTGAAAACATCACTTTTTACACTTACAAATGTAAGCACCGTCATAACGCAGGCAAGAATACACACAATTAAAACAATAAGTGCCGCCGCAGCCTTGTCACCTACATTATCCTGCTTTTTTTCTGTATCTGCTTTTTTCTGAACTGCCTTTTTTGCATCAGGACTGTTCTGAGCTTTTCTTACAATCTGCGGTGCCTGTGGCTTTTCTTCCTTCACCTCAGGCTCTGAAGCAGCTTCATCACCGTCAGAAGCAATGTCTTCAGGAATTTCTTCTTCCTTTTCCTCGTCCTTATCGGCACCTGCCCTTATAATAATAGGCTTTTCAATTTCTTCTTCAGGTATATTCAGAACAAAGGAAGCTATTTTTTCTTCCGCCTGCTCCGATGTGAATACGGGAGTTCCGCACTCGGGACAGCTTGACAGTGAATCGTCAAACATATTTGCACATTTTTTACAAATCATTTTCTTTCTCCTTTGCCGTCCTTTATATGTTTACTCGTTCAAATCAGATAAGCTCGAGCAAATCCGTAATCTTTTCAATTTCTGCCGCAACACCGGGATTGCCGAGGCCCTTGCCGAAGAAATCTCCGTAGTTCATTCTTACAGCCTTCATATCGGCACCGAGAGCACCCTGAATATCATTAACGGGGTGGTCACCTACGAAAAGGGCTTCCTCATTTTTTACACCGGCTCTTTTGCAGGCTTCATCAAAAATACCCCTTGCAGGCTTATAAACACCGATATCGCCTGATACAATTACAACATCAAACATATCTCTGATACCTGCAGTATCAAGCTTGATATTCTGGAGTGATGAAACACCGTTTGTGATACAGCCGAGGATATAGCCTCTTTTCTTAATTTCCTTAAGCACATCAATTGCACCGGGGAGCATAACAATGTGCCTGCCGAAATCAAAGTTAAAGGAATCGTAAAGCTCCTGTAAGGGAGGGTGATTTTCCCACTTCCACAAATCAATCATCTCAGGAAAGTAAACCTCTCTGTCCTTGTAGCCGCCGTCAACGTGCTCTTCCATTTCGTCAAGCTTTGTGAGTCTTTCAGCTTCGCTGATATCAGGGAAATATTTACTTAAAAACTCCTCACAGTAAAGTCTGTAAGCACCTTTTCTGCTCTGGAGAGTATCGTCAAAATCAAAAAATATTGCTTTTACATTTAACTTATCCATTCTTAACAACCTCGTTATACATAAGTCTTGCCTGTTTTATATCCTTTGCTATCTGAGCCTTAAGCTCATCGAGAGAGGCGAATTTAACTTCTCCTCTTATATATCTGAGTAAGCTTACCTCTATTTTCTGCCCGTAAAGGTCACCTGAAAAATCAAGAATACAGGTCTCGCTTCTCATTGAATCCTTGTTTACCGTGGGTCTTATACCCACATTGGTCACTGAAGTGTAATACTTGTTTCCGACCTTTGACCTTGAAAGGTAAACACCGTATTTAGGCACAATAAAATCCTGGGGAAAATACTGATTTATCGTCGGGAAGCCGAGTCCGTGACCGAGACCGTCACCCTTTTTTACAACAAAATCATAGGTAAAATCCTTACCGAGCATTGTGTTCGCCTTTTCAATTTCACCGTCCATTATAAGCTGCCTTATTTTAGTTGAGCTTATAACCTCATCACCCAAAAGAATAGGCGACAGTGAAACGGATTCAATTCCCCTTTCGCAAAGCTCCTTATGAAGGGAATCGGCATTACCCTTACCGCCCTTGCCGTAATGGTAATCATAGCCGCATGAGACGAATCTTGCACCCAGACGCTCAACGAGTATTTTTTCAATAAACTCCTCGGGGGCATAGTTCATTGCCTCCCTGAAATTGAAGTCTACAACGGTAAAGCCCATTTCCTTAAGGATTTCCCTTTTTCTTTCTTCACTTGTAAGCATAGGGGGAACATTGCCCGAAATCAGCTTACGGGGGTGAATATCAAAAAGCATAACAACGGGAACAAGCTTCTGCTGCTTTGCTTTATCAAGTGCCGCATTTAAAACGGCCTGATGTCCTCTGTGTATGCCGTCAAAATAACCGAGGCCGACGGCAGTACCTTGTTTTTTTATTTTTTCACTGAGTTCAAACATTTACTTCGCCGCCTTTCCTTTTATTCTTCAGGCATCAACAAAAACTCTTTTTACGGAAAGTTCAGAAGAGCCTTCTTTTATTTCACCGATACCGAGGAATCTGCCCTCAGGTGAATATACATTGTAAAGTCCCGGCTCTTTTTTTCCGCCGAAGCGGTTACAGTCAAGAGCGCCGCCGTTTGAAAAACGCTTTGCCTGAGCCTCACTTACCCTTATTTTATCATATGAAATGAAAGTGTCAACCCCTGTAAGAGCTTCACCGAGATTTCCCTTTTCTTTCATTTCAGAAAGCTCATCAAGGGTATAACACAGCTCAGCATCAACACCGTTGGCTTTTACCCTTCTAAGCTTTGTCATTGCGGCACCGCAGCCTAATTTTTCGCCTATATCGGAAATAAGACTTCTGATATAAGTACCCTTTGAGCACATAACGGTGATTTCATATTCATTATTTTCTTCGTCGGCATTTGTCAGCTCAAGGGAATAAACAGTAATCTTCCGTTCCTCCCTTTCAACCTCAATACCCTGACGGGCAAGCTCATAAAGTCTTACGCCGTCCTTTTTTATTGCGGAATACATTGGCGGCAGCTGACTGATTTCGCCCCTGAAATTCCCGAGGGCATTTTCAACATCAGCTCTGCTGACACTTACCTCATTACGGGATAAAACCTCACCCGTGATATCAAGGGTATCTGTTGTAATACCAAGACGAAAAACAGCAACATAACCCTTATCATGGTCGGGAATAAGCTCAATAAATCTTGTAGCTCCGCCTATTGCAACAGGCAGAACGCCCGTAGCTAAGGGGTCAAGAGTGCCCGTATGACCGATTTTTTTTGTGCCGAAAATTTTCCTCAGCCTTGACGCGGCAAAAAAGGAGGTCATTCCTTCGCCTTTATCAAGAAAAACAAAGCCTGTCATAAAACCACTCCTTTCTTACTGCTCAAAGAATTGATACAATATAATCAACCACGGTCTTTTTCGCTTCCTCAATGGTCTTGCCCTTAAACTCGCAGCCTGCGGCTCTTACGTGGCCGCCACCGCCAAAATGCGCACAGATTGAAGCCGCATCAACATCCGCATCGGTACGAAGGGAAACGCTGATTTTGCCGTCATCCTCACGGAGAGTTACACCTACTTTTACGCCCTCAATCTGCCTTGTTACGGGCTTAATGGCATCAAGTGCGGATTTATCCGTACCCGTCCGGGAGAACATATCCTGAGTTACACTGATAACAGCTACCCTGCCCTCAGCATAAAAGCTGAGAGTTGAAAGGCACATGGTTTCAAGCATAATGTTGTTCATGCTTTTCATTTCAAACATTTTTGTATTGATCATGCTGTGGTCTGCACCTGCCTCGATAAGCTCTGCGGCAATAAGGTGAGTTCTTTTGGTAACATTTGAGTACCTGAAGCAGCCCGTATCCGTTGAGCAGCCGGTGTAAATGCATGAAGCAATATCCTTATCAATGGGGACACCGAGAGCCTTTATTATAAGATAAATTATCTCACAGCACGATGCACTGTCAGGCTCACAGCAGGTCATTTTTGCAAAGCGGCGGGACGTTTCGTGGTGATCAATTGAAAGATTTACTCTGTCACCGTATTTTTCACTCAAAGCGTCACCTAAAAGCTTTCTTTCAGCAACATCAACACTTACTATATATTCCTCTTCAAAGTCCTCCTGAGGAAGATTTTCAAAAAGATAGTTATATTTTGCGTTTATTTTGTCACCGTTTAAAAGCTTTACCTTTTTTCCCGTTTTACGAAGAGCTCTGAGAAGGGCAAAGCCGCTGCCCAGAGTATCTCCGTCGGGATTCATATGAGTAAGAATGAGAATATTATCTGCATTTTTCAGTTCTGATACTGCCTGAGAAATTTCGATTTTCATCTCATTCACCTCTGTTCTCTTCAAGCTTTCTGAACATGTTGAAGCCCTGCTCAATTGAGTCATCGGCAACAAATTTAAGCTCGGGAGTTTTTCTCAGGTGGAGTCTTCCACCCACCTCACGGCGGATATAACCCGTTGCAGAGGTCAGGCCCTTAACAGCTTCCTTAGCTGACTCAATGCCCTTAAGGTCACTTACATAAACCTTTGCATAGGAAGCATCTGAGCTTACCTCAACACGGACCACCGTAAGCATTTTGCCCATCACTCTCGGGTCCTTGAGTTCCCTGATGATGGCTATTATTTCGCGTCGGATATCCTCCGACACACGGTTAATTCTGAATCCTGCCATTTTATATAGCCTTTCTGAAAATATTTGAGTAGTCAGTAGCAATACTTATATTAATCACGGTATTCTTCCATCATGAAGCATTCAAAGATATCGCCTTCCTTGATGTCGTTGAACTTTTCAAGGCCGATACCGCATTCGAAGCCTGTGAGTACCTCTCTTACGTCATCCTTGAAACGGCGAAGTGAAGAAATAGAATCTTCTGTAATAACAATACCGTCACGGACAACACGGATAAGTGCATTTCTCTGCACCTTACCTTCAAGAACATAAGAGCCTGCAATCTTACCTACAGAGGAAAGATTCATAACGTTACGCACTTCAATTCTGCCAAGGGCAACCTCTCTTGTTTTGGGAGCAAGCATACCCTTCATAGCAGCTTCGATTTCTTCAATGCAGTCATAAATAACTCTGTACATTCTCATTTCAACGCTGTCACGCTCTGCAAGGGTTGTTGCATTTGCATCGGGACGAACGTTGAAACCTACGATAATAGCATTTGAAACACCTGCAAGCTGAACATCGGATTCATTGATAGCACCAACACCGCCGTGGATAACACGAACTCTTACTTCCTCATTTGTAAGCTTTTCAAGGTTCTGCTTAACAGCTTCAACTGAGCCCTGAACGTCAGCCTTAACAATGATATTGAGCTCCTTCATCTCGCCTTCCTTAAGCGAGGAGAAGAGATTATCAAGAGTAACCTTCTGCTGTGCACCCCACTCAGCCTGCTTTGCCTCGTGCTTCTTCTTTTCAACAAGCTCTCTTGCAAGCTTTTCGTCGGAAGCAACGTCAAAAGCGTCACCTGCATTGGGGGTAACATCAAGGCCTGTGATTTCAACAGGTACGGAAGGACCTGCCTGCTTGATTCTCTGGCCTCTTTCGTTGGACATAACTCTTACACGTCCTACGGACTGACCTGCAACAACAATGTCACCTGCATTAAGCGTACCGTTCTGAACAAGAAGTGTTGCAACGGGACCGCGACCCTTATCAAGCTTAGCTTCAATAACAACACCCTTAGCGGCTCTGTTGGGGTTAGCCTTAAGCTCTGCCATTTCAGCAACAAGAAGGATTGATTCAAGAAGTGAGTCAATACCCATATGTGTTTTTGCAGAAACGGGAACACAGATTGTTTCACCGCCCCATTCTTCGGGAACGAGGTTGTGCTCTGTAAGCTGCTGCTTGATTCTGTCAGGGTTTGCGCCCTCCTTATCCATCTTATTGATAGCAACAATAATCTGAACCTCAGCAGCCTTAGCGTGGTTGATAGCTTCAATTGTCTGAGGCATAATACCGTCATCAGCGGCAACAACAAGAACTGCGATATCAGTTGCCATTGCACCTCTTGCTCTCATTGAGGTGAAAGCGGCATGACCCGGTGTATCAAGGAAGGTAATCATCTGACCGTCAAGGTCAACTCTGTAAGCACCGATGTGCTGAGTGATACCGCCTGCTTCGCCCTTTGTTACGTTTGCATTACGGATAGCATCGAGAATTGAAGTTTTACCGTGGTCAACGT
>JAXJQQ010000025.1:0-5723 GCA_036311065.1 Acutalibacteraceae bacterium
GCTCTGTGTTCAAGCTGTTCACGAACAGCTACAATAAGAGGATTTTTGATTTTTGCTTCGTTTTTTACTTTGCTCATTTTAAAACTCTCCTTGTTTTTAAAGTTATATATTACTTTTATTTATTCCGATAATGTATTTTTGAAATAAAGAATCTCACCTGTGGGGTTGAATATAACATTTTCAACATTTTTACCCAAACCGAAATAAACAGCTTCGTTATAAAGGGGAAGAATAACACAACGGGAAACAAGATATTTTTCAGCTTCAGCCGTTGCTTTGATTGTTGCGGCGTTACCGTGGGTTGTTTTTATTGAGTTTACAAGGCTGTCATATTTTTTATCTGAGAAGTTGCATATGTTATGGGCATTATCCGTTGTAAAACGCAGAACACCGTTGAAGGCGGTAACAGAGGAATAGGAAACTGGACACAAGGCTATCTGATATTCAGAATTTTTCACTCGTTTCATAAGTGCGGCTTCATCAACAGCTTCAACAAAAACATTAAAGCCTACGCCGAGGGTGGATTGCCATGACTGCATAAGCATACGGACAGCTTCTTCGTACTCCGGAGTGCAAAGAACGGTCACCTCAACATCATTTCTGTCTGTTTGCTTAAGTCCCTTTTCAAGCAGAGCTCTTGGATCAGCATTAACATAAAAAGGAAGATCAGCGGCTTTTTCTCTGTACGGTGAGCCTGAAAGAATCATTGAGGGCGGGATAATTCCCTTTGCCGTAAATTCACCGTAACTGCTTGTAAAAGCCATAGGGTTAAAGGCGGCAGTAATAGCTCTTCTTATGTTCACGTTTGAGAGGTTTTCATCCTTGCAGTTAAAAACAAAAGAAAGCACTGAGCTGTCAAAGCTGCAAAGGGTATATTTTTTGCTGTCCTTGATTTTATCTGCCTGCTGAGCCGTAAGTGGAGCTACCTCGTAGGTTCCGTCTTCAATTTTCTGCAGCCTTGTTGACTGCTCATTGTTAATGGAAAAATAAAGCGAAGAAGGCTTTACGGAATCAGTATCATAGTAAACAAGGCTTCGTTTAAGCGTTATTGCAGTGTCGTCTGCCCAGTTGCTTATATAAAAGGGCCCGTTATAAAGCAGATACTTGATAGCAAGGCCGTATCTTCCGCCGGTCAGCTCAAAGAATGTCTCGTCGCAGGGCATACACGCGGGCTCAAGCAGAGTATAAAGAAAGTCCGGGTCAGCCCACTCAAGGGATATTACAACGGTGAATTCATCCTTTGCCCATATGCCGAGATTTTCTTCACTTACAGTACCTTCGTTCACGGCAGTGGCATTTTTTATGCTAAGCAGATTTTTTGCACCGGGTGATTTTGTTTCAGGCCTCAGAGCTCTTCTGAAAGCAAAAACAAAGTCATCGGCAGTAACACGGGTATCAAAGCTTTTCATTGCTTCCTCACCGCCTATTACGGCTTCGGCATAAGAAGAAACACGCCAGGCACAGTTATTTCTGAGTGTAAAGGTGTAGGTGAGTCCGTCCGGTGAAATTTTCCAGCTTTCGGCACAGCCGGGAGCTATTTTACCCTCACTGTCAATTGTAACAAGACCTTCAAAGCAGTTGGCAACAATGTTTTTTGCACCCACATCGGAAATTATCTGAGGGTCAAGGAATTTCGGGTCATTGTCAATGGGGTATATAATCTGAGCGTCACTGCCGTCCTTACCGCAGGCACAAAGTCCTGAAAGCATAATAAGAACAAGGCAGAGAGAAAAAATTTTTTTAACCATATTTTTCAATCCTTAAATTTATATAAGAAATAAATTATTTTTCTTTAATCGAAATAAATATCACATCTTTATGGTATAATGATATAAAATCCTGAAGAGGTGATATTAAATGAATACTCAAACCGTAACAATAATGCTCGGCGCAGTAGCTGTACTTCTTATTATAAGCATTGTGCTCTTAATTATTTTGCTAAAAAAGAATAATAATAAAGATTATGAGACTCTTTTGGCTTTGCAGAAGGAAAATTCACAAAAAGTGGATACCTTCTCCAAGGAGCTGAACAGCTCTTTAAGGGAAGAATTTTCAAGAAGCCGTATGGAATCAATGGGAGCTCAGAAGGCACAAAGGCAGGAAATAGCTTCTGCAATTGAGAATATGAGTGTCAGACTTTCCCAGATGACCAAGGATAACTATGAGTTCAACATCAAAATGTCTGAACTGATATCAGGTAAGCTTTTTGATATGCAGAAGAATAACGAGCAGAAGCTTGAGCAGATCCGTCTTACTGTTGATGAAAAGCTTAACGAAACTCTTACCAAGAGACTTGATTCATCCTTCAAGGCTGTAAGTGAGCAGCTTGAAAATGTTTATAAATCCCTTGGTGAAATGAAGGTGCTTTCCTCAGGTGTTACAGAGAATGTAACCTCCCTTAACCGTATACTCACCAACGTGAAAGCAAGAGGTACATGGGCTGAGGTTCAGCTTGAAGGCCTTTTAAACGAAACAATTCCCGGAATGTTCGATAAGAATGTTATGACCAATCCCGCTTCAAGGAACATTGTTGAGTTTGCTGTAAAAATTCCTTCAGGTGAGGATAAAAGTGAAATCACCTACCTTCCCATTGACTCAAAGTTCCCCGTGGAAGCATATATCCGCCTTTGCTCTGCTGCCGACAGCGGAGACAGTGCAATGGTTGAATATGAAAGAAAGAGCCTTGAAAGAACTATTCTTGACCAGGCAAAGGAAATCAGAAAGTACATCAATGAGCCTCAGACCACTCCTTTTGCAATTATGTACCTTGCAACTGAGGGCCTTTACAGTGAAATTATTTCATCCAAAAACGGTATAGCGGAAAAATGCCAGAACGATTATTCCGTTATGGTTGCAGGTCCCAGCACAATTACGGCTCTTCTCAATTCTCTTTCAATCGGCTTCAGGGCAATGGCAATTAACGAAAAAGCCAAGGAAGTAAGGCAGCTTCTTGCTGCTGCAAAGGTGCAGTACGATAAATTCGGCATTGTTCTTGATAAAGCAAAAAAGAAGATTGATGAAGCAGGCAGAAGCCTTGAGGAGGCTCAGAGCAGAAACACTATTATTCAGAAAAAGCTCAAGGGTGTTGAAGCAATTGAGCAGGATGCTGCATCACAGATTTTAGGTATAGAGGGCGATGATTTTTAAATGAAAACATTAGGCTATTATAACGGAAAATACGGCGAAATAGAAGAAATGCAGATTCCTATGGGCGACCGCGTCTGTTTTTTTGGTGACGGCGTTTATGATGCCACCTATTCACGCAACTATAAAATATTTACCCTTGATGAGCACATGGACAGATTTTACAGCAGTGCTTCTCAGCTCAGAATTGACCTTCCATTAACAAAGCAAGAGATGAAGGACCTTCTTAATGAAATGGTCAGAAAGGTGGATACTGACTGCAACTTTGTTTATTGGCAGGCTACAAGAGGTACGGGTATAAGAAATCATACTTTTCCCTCTGACGGAAGCAAGGCTAATATATGGATAACAATAACCCCAAAAAATATTGTGGATACCTTTAAGCCTGTGAAGCTCATTACAATGGAGGATACACGCTTTCTTCACTGTAACATAAAAACGCTCAACCTTATTCCTGCCGTTATGGCTTCGCAGAAGGCGAAGGAGGAAGGCTGTGATGAGGTGGTGTACCACAGAAACGGCAGGGTTACGGAATGTGCCCACAGTAATGTGCATATAATTAAAGACGGGGTGTTTATAACCGCACCTACGGATAATCTCATCCTTCCCGGTATTGCAAGGGCACACCTTTTGAAGGCATGTAAAAAGCTTGGTATTCCTACCGAGGAAAGGGAGTATGACCTGACGGAGCTTTTTGATGCAGATGAAATTCTCATTTCCTCCGCAGGCTCACTGGGTCTTCAGGCACAGGAGCTTGACGGTAAAAAAGTCGGAGGAAAAGCCATAGAGCTTCTCAGAAGAATACAGACTGAGGTACATAACGAATTTATGGCTGAAACAGAAGTTTAAGGTTTATCTATTTACAAAGGCAGACTTTAAGGTTATAATATATCACACAAGAAGGGCAGGTGAAATATCTTGACAGGCTATCAGAGAGCTTATGCAAAAATCAACCTTGATGCAGTAAGCAGAAATTTTGATGCACTTAAGGAAAAAATAGGCACGGAAAGAAAGGTTATGGCTGTTGTTAAGGCTGATGCCTATGGTCACGGCAGTGTCCGTGTTGCAGAAACGCTTCAGGAAAAGGCTGATTATTTTGCTGTTGCAACCCTCAGTGAGGGTATTGAGCTCAGGGCGGCAGGCATCAGAAATCCTATGCTGATTCTCGGGTATACCTCACCTTTGGAATATGAACAGCTTTTAAGGTACAACATAATCCCCGCAATTTATGATGTTGACGAAGCGAGACTGCTTGATTCCGTTGCAAAAAATTCGGGCAAAAAAGCCCTTATTCATATTGCCGTTGATACGGGTATGAGCCGTATCGGTTTCAGGGATGACGCTGAAGGCGTCAGTGCAGTCAAGGAAATTTCGCTGCTTGAAAATACAGTTATTGAAGGCATATTCAGCCATTATGCAACGGCTGACTGTGAAGATAAGGCCTTCGCGAAAGAGCAGAAAAGAAGATTTGACAGCTTTATTAACCTTCTTGAAAAAGAGGGTATAGAAATTCCTTTAAAGCATATGAGCAACAGTGCCGGTGCAATTGAATTTGACGAAAATTATGATATGGTGCGCCTCGGTATTGCCCTTTACGGCCTTTACCCTTCCGATGAGGTTGATAAAGAAAAGGTTAAGCTTAATCCTGCTATGGAAGTAATAAGCCACGTTATCCACGTTAAGGATATTGAAAAGGGCACGGGTGTAGGCTACGGACAGATTTATAAAGCATCCGATAAAAGGCGTATAGCAACCGTTGCTGTAGGCTATGCCGACGGCTTCAAGCGTTGCCTTACAGGTAAGGGGTATGTGCTCATTCACGGCAGGAAGGCTCCTCTTACGGGCAAGGTCTGTATGGACCAGATTATGGTTGATGTTACGGATATCCCTGATGTTAAGGTAGGGGACAAGGCAGTGATATTAGGTAAAAGCGGCAATGCGGAAATTACTGCAGAGGAGCTCGGGGCACTTTGCCACAGCTTTTCATATGAGGTTATATGCACATTTATGCCCAGAATCAGAAGGTTCTACTGAAAATAATTGCAGGGAGCAGCTTGCTCCCTTTTTAGTTTTGGACATATCCCATAAAATGTTTGATTTATTCTTTCGTAATCAGCCCCTTCTGAAAATCAGATTCTACACGCTAAGGCCTTTTAAACAGTGCCGAAGGCACCACATCGCAGAGGCACCTCTGAAAGGTAATTCCCCTGTTAGGGGAAATGTCCTGAAGGGACAAAAGGGTGCCCGTTCGCGGAGCGAAAGCTGTCACGAAGTGACTGAGGGGTTATACTTTATTATTTTAATGTAGCTTTCAATCGTCAATGTTGCATTTGGCTCAATTTTTGCCGTGGAGCATTTACCCAACCTTTAATTAAAATTTTAAGTTGTGCATTTCCTCTAACTCCGTCCGCTCATGCCGCTGTGGCACTTCCTTTGTCCAGGGCTACAAAGGAAGCAAAACGCCCTTTTGGGGTGCTACGGGTATACCACGAGCATACAACGGCATTAGTGTCCGCATACAACCCTTACGGGTTGTTCGTACGGGATAGAGATTCGTTTACTTAATCTGATTAAAGTAA
>JAXJQQ010000026.1:0-16965 GCA_036311065.1 Acutalibacteraceae bacterium
AAAGATTTTATAAAGCCTTCAGCCGAACTAACAAGCATCATCCGAATAGTAATAAATCAATTGTAGCAAAAGCGCAGCGTTCACGACTGAATGCTTCATTGAAACAAATATTATAAAAATCACGCCAAGCGCAGCGTTCCGCACAGAGCTTTTATTGAAGCTTTAATTATTAACTCTGCATTCTGCATAAAAAAGCGGCTGAGATATCTCAACCGCTTTAGTTTTATTTAAGTTTAACTTATGCAAGCTCTGCGAAGTACTTGATTGTACGAACCATCTGGCTTGTGTATGAGTTTTCGTTGTCGTACCATGCAACAACCTGAACCTGATAGAGACCGTCGCTGATCTTTGTTACCATTGTCTGAGTAGCATCGAAGAGTGAACCGTATCTGATACCAACGATATCGGATGAAACGAGTTCTTCTTCTGTGTAACCGAAGGATTCGGAAGCAGCAGCCTTCATAGCAGCGTTGATGCCTTCCTTAGTTACGTCGTCACCCTTAACAACTGCAACAAGGATAGTTGTTGAGCCTGTGGGAGTGGGAACTCTCTGAGCTGAGCCGATAAGCTTGCCGTTGAGTTCGGGAATTACAAGGCCGATAGCCTTAGCAGCACCTGTTGAGTTGGGAACGATGTTTGCAGCAGCTGCACGTGCTCTTCTGAGGTCGCCCTTTCTGTGAGGACCGTCAAGAACCATCTGATCACCTGTGTAAGCATGAACAGTTGTCATGATACCGCTCTGGATAGCTGCATAGTCGTTAAGAGCCTTAGCCATGGGAGCAAGGCAGTTTGTTGTGCAGGAAGCAGCAGAGATGATTGTATCTTCAGCTGTAAGAGTATTTTCGTTAACTGAGTAAACGATTGTGGGAAGATCGTTGCCTGCGGGAGCAGAAATAACTACCTTCTTAGCACCTGCATCGATGTGAGCCTGTGCCTTTGCCTTTGAGCAGAAGAAACCTGTGCATTCAAGAACAACGTCAACACCGATTTCGCCCCAGGGAAGTTCTGCGGGGTTGGGGTTAGCGTAGATGATGATTTCCTTGCCGTCAACTGTGATTGAGTTTTCGCCTGCAACTACTTCGTGACCGTCATATCTGCCCTGAGCAGTGTCGTACTTGAGAAGGTGAGCAAGCATCTTGGGGCTTGTGAGGTCGTTGATTGCAACAACTTCATAACCTTCTGCACCGAACATCTGACGGAATGCAAGACGACCGATACGACCGAAACCGTTAATAGCAACTTTTACTGACATAATGATTTACCTCCAAAAATTGTATTGAAAAATAAATTTTTAACCTTTAATATATTACCCGATTTATCTGAATTTTTCAACCTTTTTCAGAAATATTTTGCCCTGAAGCCCAATATTTGTTATGTTCAACAAAATATACGCTTTTACGGGCGGTTTTGGTATAACTCTTACTAAATCAGGTGCTTTTTATCTGCTCGGAAAACGGGTGATTTCCGCTTCAATTACTCCTTCGGCACAGCCTCAAGCCTGTAAATCGGCTGACCGAGGTCGGAAAAACGCTTTTCATATTCCGTTATAACATTGCCCTCAAAATCACTGTTATGAAGGTCAAGGCTTACATTCTGAAGGGCATAACCGCTTTGTGAGAACTCCTGAAGAGAAAATTCAAAGAAATGCATATTATCGGTTTTCTGATGGATTTCTCCGCCCTTTTTAAGAAGCTTGCGGTAAATATCAAGAAAATATCTGTGGGTAAGTCTGTGTCGGGCATATTTTGCCTTTGGAAAGGGACAGGAAAAATTAAGATAGATAAGCTCAATACTGCCCTCAGGTATATACGAAGGAAGATACTCAGCACCGCTTGCCATAAAGCGGACATTGGTAAGACCTTCGCTTTTAACCTTTTCACATGCAGAAACAATAACATTCTGAATCTTTTCAACGGCAATGAAATTGATGTCCGGGTTTCTTTTTGCCGTTTCAAGAATAAATCCGCCCTTACCGCAGCCAACCTCCATTCTTACGGGGTTGTTGTTGCCGAAAATCCCGCAAAGATTATAAAGGCTTTTATTTTCCTCTGCCTTGCTGAAATCTCTGTTTTCGTCATTAACGGGCAGAAGGTATTCCCTGCACTCCTCAAGACGGGATTCAAGGTTTTTCTTTTTTCTCATTCTCATGGATTATGACCTCTTTATTTAAACGTCCTTACACTTTGAAAATTGTAACGCTCTCAAATGCCTCGCCCTTTTTGAAGGTGCACTGAGGGAATGAAGGCTGATTGGGTGTATCGGGATAATACTGTGTCTCAAGGCAGAAGCCGTAATGCTGCTGAAGAACAGTTCCGTTTTTGCCGGTTTCCGTACCGTCAATGAAATTACCCGTGTAAAGCTGAACACCGGGAAGGTCAGAATAAACCTCAAGCTTTCTTCCGCTTTTTTCATCCTTTACCTTTGCAACGGGACGGAGAACACCGATTTCACCGTTAACACAGAAGTTATGGTCGTAACCGCGGCACATAATAAGCTGTTCGTCGTCTGCCTTTATGTCCTTGCCGATTTTCTTGCCTTCTCTGAAATCAAAGGCTGTACCTTCAACGCTTCTTTTTTCTCCCGTCGGAATACTGTCAGCGTCGGTAGGCGTATAGTAATCGCAGAAAAGCTGAAGCTCGTGGTCCAATACATCACCCTTTTCAGGTGTGCCGAGGTTGAAGTAAGCGTGATTTGTCATATTGATGATTGTCTCACAATCAGGCACTGCCTTGTAATGAATTTCAAGCTCGTTATGGTCGGTGAGGATATATGTAACGGTTACATCAAGATTACCGGGGAAACCCTCCTTACCGTCGGGGGACTTATAGGAAAACTCAACGGCATCGTCGTCAATGATAATAGCCTTCCAGATTGCACTGTTGAATTCGCCGCCACCGTGAAGGCAGGTCTTGCCCTTTTCGTTCTGAGTGACCTGATATTCCTTGCCGCCTACGGTGAATTTACCGCCGCAGATTCTGTTTGCATACTGACCGATGATGTTACCCGTATATGTACCTGATGCCATATGACCGGCTACGGTGTCAAAGCCCATAATAATATCACCCATAACGCCGTCCTTGTCGGGGCAGTTGAAGCTTTGGAGTGTTGCACCGCGGGTTATGATGCCTGCACTGACACCGTTATTGTTTTCAATTGTGAGAAGGTGAACCTCAGTGCCGTCGGGCATGGTGTCAAAAAGTGTTTTTGTTACGCTCATATTTTATTCTCCTTTTAGTCAATATATAAATCTCTTATGCCCTCAAGGGCTCTTATAGCGGAAATTGTAAGGTTCAGTCCTTCCTCATCTCTGGGAAAAACTACTGCCTTCATAACTATGGAATCGCTTTTTCTTTTTGTGGGTGATGAATCGGCATAAAGTACCTCAAGGGTGTGAAGGTTACCGCCGTAGCGCTTTATTATTGCTCCGATTTCCGAAGCCTGCTTTGACATGTTTTCAGCTTCAATATAAATGTTTTTTGAAGGTGAGCTTTTTGCAATAAACCTTTTGAAGGTGTTAAGGGTAAGATAAATGAAAAGGGTGGCAACAATTGCACCAACATAATATCCTGCACCGACTGCAAGACCGATACAGCTCACTGCCCACAGAGAGGCTGCCGTTGTAAGACCCTTGACGGAAAAGCCCTCACGGAGAATTGTACCTGCACCCAGGAAGCCGATGCCGCTGATTACCTGAGCACCGAGTCTTGTGGGGTCAACATTGGTAATACCCTGATACTCCTTGAAAACATAAGCAGAGGTCATCATAACAAGGGCTGAGCCCACGGCAACAAGAATGTGAGTTCTGAAGCCTGCAGGTCTGTGAGAGTGCTCTCTTTCAAAGCCTATGATACCGCTGCATATAATAGCAAAAACAAGCTTTATAACAGCCTCAAGGGCATACTGAACGCCTGAAAGTTCAAAAAAGCCCGTGATTATTTCCTTCACCTGAGTCACTCCTTTCACAGCATAAAAAACGCTGTAAGCTGTGTATAATTCATATTTTCATAGTATACCACTACGGTGCAAAAAAATCAAGGCAGTATAATTTTATCTATATTTAAGTTAAGTTATTTATAACTTGATTATGAGAAAAAATTGATGTATAATATAAAAGATTAAATATACAGCCGTGAAAGGATGATTTTTTATGGCAAACAACAAAATCAGAATCAGCATTGCAGGAGCCGAATACTCAATCATTGCCGAAGATGATGCAAAGTATGTTCAGTCCCTCGGTAAAGCTCTTGACCTTAAAATGTCCGATATTATGAAGGCAAACAGCAGGGTTTCCACAACTCAGGCTGCAATTCTTGCTGCCCTTGACTATGCCGACGAGGCACACAAGTCAACCGTAACCGCTGACCGCCTTCGCGACCAGATTAAGGACTACCTTGACGACGCTTCAAGCGCAAAAAGCAAGGCTGACTGGGCAAGACACGAAAGTGAGACTTTGAAAAAAGAGGTTGAGAACCTTAAAATTGAAAATGACAGACTTCACAAGGAGCTTACTGCTCTTTTAAGCTCAATCGGAGATAAAAAATAAGCTATGGATAAAAGACCTGAAATTCTGGCACCCTGCGGCTCGGCGGAAAGCGTGAAGGCCGCTGTTCGTGCCGGTGCCGATGCTGTATATATGGGCACCAAAAATTTCAACGCAAGAATAAAGGCAGATAACTTTGATGAAGACAGCTTCACCGAAGCGGTAAGCTATTGCCGCAGCCACGGTGTCAGAGTCAATGTTACAATGAACACCCTTGTGAATGACGAGGAGCTGCCCTTGGCAATTGGCACGGTAAAGGAAATATGCAAAAGCGGAGCAGACACCCTTATTCTGCAGGACCTTGGCTTTGCTCAGCTTATAAGAAAAGTCGCACCTGAAATTGAAATGCACGCTTCAACCCAGATGTCAGTGCAGACAGTCGAAGGGGTAAGGCTTCTGGAGACTCTCGGCTATAAAAGAGTTGTCCTTCCACGCGAGATGACAAGGGAAGAAATAATCAACATAAAAAATAATACCTCAGCGGAAATTGAATGCTTCGTTCACGGGGCTTTATGTATGTGCGTTTCGGGCCAGTGCTATATGAGCAGTATGTTCGGCTCAAGAAGCGGCAACAGAGGTCTGTGTGCTCAGCCCTGCCGACTTCCCTTCTCAGCACAGAACGGAACGGGCTTTGACCTGAGCCTCAAGGATTTATCTCTTGCGGAAAAAGTAAAAGATATGGCTTCAATCGGTGTTGACTCCCTCAAAATTGAAGGCAGAATGAAAAGACCCGAATATGTGGCAGCAGCAGTTACGGCAGTAAAAAAAGCACTCAATTCAGAGGATACGTCAGACATAAACGAAAAGCTGAGAGCTGTTTTTTCACGCTCAGGCTTTACCGACGGCTACTATGAAAACCGACGCGGAAGAGATATGTTCGGCACAAGGCAGAAGGAGGATGTAACCGCTGCCACCAATAAGGTGCTGACAGAGCTTTCACGCATTTACGAAAAAGAGACACCTCTTATTCCTGTCAGCTTCTGTCTTACGGTTATTGAAAACGAAAAGGTTTCCCTTTCCGCCTCGGCTATGGGTAAAACCGTTTTTATTGAGGATGAAGCAGTTCCCGAAAAGGCTCTCAACAAGCCGATGACCAAAGAAAGCCTTAAGGAAAGAATAGGCAAATGCGGCGGAACTCAGTTTTATGCCGAAAGCATTGAAATCGACCTTGATGAAGGACTGATTGTGCCCGCAAGTGTTATAAATAACCTGAGAAGAAATGCTCTTTCCGAGCTTGAAAAAGCTGTTTTATCTGTAAAGGAACTGAACTTTACAGATGTTAAACTCAAATTTCCTGAAAACAGAAGAAATACCCCCTTAAAATACCGTATAAGAGTGGCTGACATAAGTCAGATTCCCGAAAATTTAGAAAATGTTGAAAACTTGTATATTCCTCTTGCTTCTGAGGAAAACTCGGTGGAAAAGGTTAAAAAGTTACCTGTTTCATTGGGAATTGAGGTCCCGAGGGGCATTTTCGGCAATGAAAGAATTGTTGAAAAGCGACTTTTAAAGATGAAGGAATGTGGAATTAGTATAGCTTACTGCTCAACAATTGATGCAGTTGCCCTTGCAAGGAAGCACGGCTTTGAAATTCATACAGGCTTCTCTATGAACGTTTTCAACAGCCTTTCTGCAGGTGTTTTAGAGTTTTTAGGTGTAAAGGATATTACCTTGTCACCTGAACTTACGCTCAAACAGTTATCCGATATTGGCACCAATGCTAAAAAAGGCATAATAGCCTACGGAAGACTGCCCCTTATGCTTACAAGAAACTGCCCGATAAGAAACGGTAAGACCTGCGACGAATGCAAATCTAACAGTTACCTTACGGACAGAATGAATAAAAAGTTCCCCGTTGTATGCTCCTTTGGCTGCAGTGAAATTCTCAACAGCCAGCCCATTTATATGGGCGACAGAATGAAGGAAATTGAAAACCTTGATTTTATAAGCTTCTATTTTACCAAAGAGAAAAAGGAGCTTTGCGAGGCGGTGCTTGACGCTTATCGCAAAGGAAAATCCGTCAAGGGTGAATTTACAAGAGGGCTTTATTACAGAGGCACTCTTTAAAATGCAGAATGCTAAATGCAAAGTGCAAAATTGTTTAGTTCGGTATGTGGGTGGTTTGTTGTTTTTGTTTTAATGAAACAGGTTTTTAATCAAATCAAGTAAGTGAATCTTTATCCCGTACGAACAACCCGTAAGGGTTGTATGCGGAGGCGAATGCCGGTGTATGCTCGTGGTATATCCGTAGCACCCCAAAAGGGCGTTTTGCTTACTTTGGCGCTCGAATGAGCCAAAGTAAGTGCCTCAGCGGCATGAGCGTACGGATATTGAGGAAAAGCAGAAGTCAAAAGTTTTATAAAAGGTCGGATAAAAACTACACGGCAAATAAACATAAATTTGGAGGGAACATCCTTCCGGCTTTATTAAACGAAATGCACAATTCTGCATTGTATCAGAGTAAAAAATATAAATTGAAACATAAAACTGAAAGGAAGAAAAACAGAAATGTCAAAGCGTAACGAATATTTATCCTGGGATGAATACTTTATGGGAATTGCAATGCTTTCCGCATACAGAAGTAAGGACCCCAACACCCAGGTTGGTGCCTGCATAGTTAATGATAAAAACCGCATTATGTCAATGGGATATAACGGCTTCCCTATGGGTTGCAGCGATGATGAATTCCCCTGGGAAAGAGAAGGCGATGTTTACAACACAAAATATGCTTATGTCTGCCACGCTGAGCTTAACGCCATCCTCAATAACAGAGGCACATCCCTTGAAGGGTGCAGAATTTATGTTGCTCTTTTCCCTTGTAACGAATGTGCAAAGGCTATTATCCAGAGCGGTATAAAGGAAGTGGTTTACCTTTCCGATAAATATGCGGAAACACCAACAACGAAGGCTTCAAAAAGAATGTTTGAAGCTGCAGGTGTCAAGCTTACAAAAATCACACCGAAAAAAGGCTCAGTGCTGATTGATTTTGACGAATCGAAGATATAAAAGAAAAAGACGGTCGCTGAGCGACCGTCTTTTTTATTTGATTGCTTCTGCTGCAATAATCTTGCCGTCTGCCTTTTCGTAGGATACGGTAATTTTATCACCGATGTTCATTATAACAACATTTTCGCTGTCTGAAGCCTTGATTGAATAGTAAACTCCGCTGTCATCAAGCTCAATGAAATATACGCTGTCACCGCCCATAACTGCTGTGCGGATATCCGTAACAGTACCTTTTACTTTAAGAAGCTCAACGGAAGGTGTGTCGGTTTCGTTACCTGCATTCTGGGTTGCATCTTCAATCTTATCAATATCAACATTAATGTTGATATTGTTCTGCTTAAGGCTCTTTACATAAGCTTCCGTACATTCGGAAATCTTTTCGCCCGTTACAACAACCTGATAATTCTGAACGTTAACCATTGCATATCTCTTTACAAGGTCACCTGAGTCCTTAAGTGTCATAAAGTAAGTAGGCTGACCGCTGATGTTAAGAAGAATGGGGAAGGTAGCCTTGTAGTTATAGTCCTGAACGGCACCCTGAGCAGAAATCTGTGCTGAATATTCCGTTGCACCTGAAACGTCATAGAAGGATGCTTCCTTTGTTCTCATATTGATAAGAACAAAGCCGATGATAGCCTGGTCATTACCAGCAGAGGTAACACCTGTGTACATATAAACGTCGTCACCCTGAGCTAAGAAGTTCTGTCCCTGAGTTGCCATTCTTACACCGTCCTGGCCGAGAACGGAGTTGATGAAGCCCTTCTGGAACTTACCGTAGTAATTGAACTGCTCAACAAGAAGATTTTCGGAATAAATACCGTCGATCCACTGAAGCTCCTTGCTTTCCTTAACTGCTTCAACCGTGTATTCTGTCATTTCACCGCTGATTGCATCAACAATAACAACACCCTTTACGTCAGTACCGCCGAAAAGACCGATTGTCTTATCAAGAACGGGGCAAAGCCAGAAGGGTCTGCCGCTTTCGTCAATTTCAAAACGGGGTGAATCGAAAATATAGGTGGGATAAGCAAAACGGACATGACGCATAAGATACTTGCCGAAGTGCTCGTTTGTTGAATATCTGATGTATTCACCCTCGGGGAGAGTTACAAGCTCAGCCTTCTGTGTTACCATATTAACAACAACATAGCCGGGAAGACCTGTGCCTGTGTTCTTAAGCCACTTGAAAACGTCACCGTAAGCGAGAGTTGTAAGCTTTACGGGGTTGTTTTTGTAGTTAATCTGTGTGAACTGATTTGATACCTCAAACTGTGAAACCTTACCGATTGCAGCAAGGTCACCGAGAGTACGGTTTGCAAGCACACTTGCAGCCGCGTTGTCGAGCACGGGAACGGATGAGAAATCTGCATCCTGAATATCGCTTGCGAAGGATTTATTCTCGTCAACATCAATGATTTTGCTGTAGGTTTTTGCTCTGAAGAAGGTTGAGGATACAACCATACCTACACCCACAACTGCCACAAGAATTGCCGCAATTATAATGGGTACTATTGATTTTTTCTTTACATACTCCGTATATTCAGGCTTTGCCATCGCGCCGCTTACAACAGTAAGAAGTCCGATGAAAATGGCAAGAACAACGCCGAAATACATAAATGTGTCTGTGCTTTTGAAGTTCATGGGAGGAAGCATAAAGTAATATGCAATTGCAGCACCGATTACGGTACCGATAATGCAGATTATAAGCTTAAGGCCTGCTTTATCCGGTGCAAGGTAAGCAGCTTTTCCGCTACCCTTACTTTTTCCGTTGCCACCGTTACCTCCGAAGTCAACCTTAATAGGTTCCATACCGTTCATCTCCTTTGTTTATTTATGGTATTGCCATATATTATACAATTAATAAATAAAAAAAGCAATAGTAACCCCGTAAATATATACAAAGCTCCGGAAAGGACCTTCAGTATTCGACGGAATATTCCCGTTTTTTTCTTTAAATGCTTTTTTTAGAAAAAATTATTTTTATTCGACAAAAATCTACACGTTTTATCGACTAAATGTTGTATCATACACTCACAGACAACACAAGAGGTTGTTGAAAAATGTAAAAATCAAAAGAAGAAAGGGGTTTTTCCTATGCAAAAAAAGTTGAAGCTTGTTTTACTTGCACTTAAAATGACAGTTATAGGCTTTGTAATCGACTCACTCAATTATCTGCTGTGCAAATCCGCAATGACCATCAAAACAAAACACTACCGTTTTTTGTCATATGCGGATAACCTCCTTCACGGACTCAGGGCAGAGTTTCAGAGAACGGAGCTTATATACCTTGCCGTTTTTGAGCCGAGAAGAAAAATAAAGGCAATAAAGACAGAATAAAATCAACTCATACATGTATCTCATAATTAAAAGGTCAGTCCGTTTTTGTTTACGGACTGACCTTTTTCAGTTAGTTTGTTGAGTTGGGGAAAACGGGCTGTGCACTTCTTTCAAAAGCACCCATTTCATTGTAATTCTGAGGAGCACCGTATGCCGGAGCTTCTGCGGGAGCAGCTGCAGGCTGAACGGGTACTGCCTGAACGGGAGCACCGTAATAGGGGTGGGGAACAGGCTGAGGTACTGATGAAGCCTGGTAAATCGGGGGCTGAGCACCTGCATAAACGGGTGACTGAGCGGGAACAGCCTGGTTCTGCTGAACTCTTGTGTGTAAAGGGTCGGGTCTTCTGAGAGGCTTTTGGTCAAGAATCTGCTGAAGCAGTCTGATAGCTTCGCTGAGTCCGTGGAAAATAAGGGAAATAACAATGCTTGTGAGCACTGCAACGCTGAACCAGATAAAGCCCATTTCTTTTGCTGAGAACCATGCCGTTGCACCAGCAACAACGCCTACAATAACACTTGCTACAGAGAAAGCCTTGAGTGTGTTGGCAACGGGGTTTCTGCCTGATTTTCCAACGCCGTTTGAAGCCTTGATAAGTGCTTCGTATTCATCATCGGTAACAATGATGGGTGTTGTTTTTTTGCCGTTCTTTTTTGATGTAAGGCCCCATGCACTGAGGTCTGTATCCTTTTTCTTGTAAAATTCTTCTGCCTGAACCTTTTTAAGTTCCTGGATTTTCTGTTCAACTTGTTCTAACATAATATTTCTTCCTTTCGGGAAAAGTTGTTCCCCTTAAGGATAACACAAAAAACAAAAATGTTCAATACCTTGGGCAAAAATACTCAAGGTTTATTGCTGCGGAAACACTTACCAGTAAAAAAACGGAGTTTTTATGTTAAAATGAATCGGGCGTCCAAATAAAAAAATAATTTCGCGAATATCAATTGCGGAGGAATGCAATGAAAAAATTATTCAGGTATATTTTATCTTTTACGGTTGTTGCGGCAACTCTTTTTATATTTTCGCTCACATCTTTTGCTACCGAGGGAGCTTATGCGGGTAAGGTGCAGACTCAGTCAGGTAATCTGAATGTGCGCTCACGTGCATCTTCAACGGCTTCCGTTATAACGTCAATTAAAAATTCAAGCTGGGTAACGCTTACGGAAAAAGAAGGTAAATGGTGGCGTGTTGAGTATGCTGACGGAAAATACGGCTGGTGTCACAGTGACTACATCAAGGTCTATACTGACAGTTATCCTGTTACGGTCGCTGTTTCGTCGGGATATCTTAATGTCCGCAAGGGTGCCGGCACGGATTATGAAGTTAAGTCAAAACTTTATAAGGGTGAGGAGGCTGTTGTTATAAAAAAAGGCAGTGAGTTCAGCCGTATTCTTTATAACGGCAACAAGACGGGCTATGCCGCTTCTTCCTACCTTAAAAAGAAAAGCTCATCATATCCTGCGGTTTCTCTTTCTGTTCCTTCTTATAAGCAGACGGATTCACGTTGGTCTTCTTATCCGATAGGTACAACGGGCGGTACAATAGGTACAATAGGCTGCACCACCACTGCACTTGCCATGACAGAGTCTTACCATACGGGAACTGCAATAACTCCCAAGGATATGGTGAAAAAGCTGACCTATTCTGCTTCGGGTATGCTTTACTGGCCTTCATCCTATTCAGTTGAATTAGCTTCTTCTGATTATCTGAGCAGAATATATGAGCTTCTGAAGCAGGGTAAGCCTGTTGTTTTCGGTGCAAAAAAGGCAAACGGTACTCAGCACTGGGTAACGGTTACAGGCTATAAGGGCAGTGAGGATAAGCTGACTGCATCAGGCTTCACTGTAAATGACCCCGGCTCAAAAACACGGCTTACAATAGCAGATTTTATGGCTTTATATCCCACAGAATACAAAATCGTATACAGAAAATAGCTTGATTATATGTTCTCTGAGGTGTATACTGAAACAAAGTATATATTCAGGAGGAATATTATGAAAAAGCACAAAAAATTAATATTGGCTCTTATAATTGTTTTTTGCATTATTGCATCGGGAATTGGTGTGGGCTTAGGTCACGAGCTGTTTGAAACGCTTCCCTCATCCCTTGCAATTTCGTCACACACAAAAAAGGCACCGCTTATGGTGGCACACAGAGGACTGTCGTCTCTTTATCCCGAAAATTCCGTTCCTGCTCTTGAGGGTGCGGCGGAATACGGCTTTGATGGATACGAGTTCGATGTGCACACAACAAAGGACGGCAAATGGGTCGTAATTCACGATGATACCGTTGACAGCATGACCGCTGAAAGCGGCGATGTTGATTTTTTCACCTTTGAAGAAATCAGAAAGATGAAGCTTGACAGCGGTAACGGTATTGAAAATTATCCTGATGAAAAAATACCTACTCTTGAAGAGGCTCTTGATGTATATAAAAGCAGCGGTATAATTCCTGTTATTGAAATTAAAAAGTGCGATGTCAGGTGTCTGCCTTCTTTTATTGATATTCTTGAACAGTACGGAGTAACGGATAAGGCTGTTATTATTTCCTTTACAAAGGAGTACCTTGAAGAATACAGAAAGCTTGACAGTGAAGCTGAAATTATGCTTCTTAAAGGTACACCGGAAAAGGAAGATGTTGACTGGTGTGTGGAATACTCTGCGGGTCTTGATTTCGGATATTATAATGTTTATAAGTGTTCGGGTGCTCTTTCCTATGCAAGGGAAAAAGGTGTTAAGCTCGGTGTGTGGACCGTTGACAACACAGCCTATATGGATGTAATGGTAATGCTTGGTGCAGAGCTGATAACTACAAATAAAATACTGCCTTAAATAAAAGGCGGCACACTTCACAATGAAGTGTGCCGCCTTTGTTTTATTTGTTTACTGCTTAGCACCGTTATCAAACATTTCAAGAGCCTTGACGCTTGCTGCAAAGCAGTCTGCAAGGCAGGATGCATTAAGAGCATCGGGGGTGTCGAGTCTTGTATGGTAGAAATCGGGGAGAGCGTGATTAAGGGCTGTAATGCCTGTTGCACGCATACCTGCCTGAGCAAATGCTGCTGAGTCTGTTGCACCGCCGAGGGGAGGAACAAAGCCCTTCTTAACGGGGATTTTAAGCTCTTCGCAGGCTTCCATAAACAGGTCGGAAACATCCTTGTCAACCTTAACTGTTGCGTTGAGGTCACGGTAGTTTACCATAAGCTGTTCGTTCTGAGCGATTGTGTCGTAGGAGAACACGAAGGTGGGAACATCGTTGAACTCGTCCTTGTGCTTGCCTGCCCATGCCTTTGCACCGCGAAGACCTGCTTCCTCTGAGCCGGTGAGAACAACGCCGATCTCTGTGTTTTCAAATTCAATGCCTTCGTCATGGAGCATTTTGAGAATAGCCATACCGATGTAGCAGCCTGAAAGGTTATCGTTTGCACCGTCAACAATTCTCTTTTCGTTCCACATAAAGTAAAGGCCGAACCAGAAGGGAACAAACACAAGACCTGCAAGGCCGAGTGTTTTTACAAGGTCGTCGGGGATAACGCCTGCAACCTTGAGGATGGAAATAATAAGTGTGTAGAAGGCACCTACAAAGCATACCATCATATGAATGTCAAAGCCAAGGTATGTAAACTTGTACTTGAAGGGCCATTCCCATGCAGCGTCAGGGTGACCGTTGAAGATGATTCTGCGCTTAACCTCGCCTGTGGGCTTTTTGAAGCCTGCAGCGTTGTGACCTGTTTTTTCTTTGAAGAACTTATCGACAGTCTTTTTGTAAAGACCGAACTGAAGCACACAGAGAACAAGGCCTAAAGCAATAGCAACAATTGAAATTGCCGGAACAAAGAAGTAAGCGGCAAGAGCGATGAAGCAGCAGGTGATTGTTATGTAAATCCAGCCGAGGAAAGCATTGGGGTTTTCCTTGAAGGGCTCAACATAAACACGGTCGCAGCCCAATTCCTTCATTTTTTCGGCACAGTATTCGCAAGCCTGCTTTTCGCCAAGGTCACCGGGGCCTCTCTTTTCAAATTTGTTGCAGATGTATGTGATTTCATCAATCATATACTGAGCAGCGGCGTCTTTTTTGTCAATGATTTTCTTAAGATCCATTTTCTTAATTCTCTCCTTTATAAAGTATATTGATTACAATACTAATTTAACATATGCAGAAAAGGAAGATATTAATAAATTGTTAATTAAATATTACAAAAAAATTAAAGCCGATTAAAACCGGCTTTAATTTTTTTGTATTTTCTTATATAGATAAATTCAGATTGATATGCTGACGGTGATAAGTATGCTTACCACTGTGTTTTCAGTGTAAGGGTTTTATTTTTTGAACAAATCAAGATTAATCTCACCGCGTAAAAGGCCCTTAATAAAATTGATAAGAGCTGCCACAAAACGCATAAGACTTGCAAGAGGACCGTCAGGAGTTTTTACTGCATCTTCATCAAGCCCCTCCTGCGGGGAAAGTACACCGTTCTCGTGGTTGTAGAACTGAGGATATTTTCCGCTTTCAACGGTCATATCTTCACGCATAATTTCAAGGGTCATATCATGGAGCACTGCAAACTCATTATGATGAAGATTTTTGAAAAACCAGCTTGTTTCAGGAAGCAGGCTGGTTGATGCGTCAACCTTATGGTCAGGGGAAAGATATTTCTTATCGGGCATAGCGTTTATATAACTGTCGGGAAGGATTTCACCGTAGGGAGCACTTTCGGCTCTGAAGGACTGTCTGTAAAGTGATGTATCGGCATCACTTTGTCCTGTAGCACCCTCATATAAGGGGTAAGCCGGGAAGCCGTATTTTGAAAATACATAAAAATTAATACCCTTATCCTTCAGTTCAAGTATTTTATCTTCGGTGCATACTGCAACCTCATAATAATATTTATCGGTTTTTTCAATGAATTTTTCGTATTCATCCTCACAGCCGGCGAAAATAAAATCCCTTGACTTTTCGTAAAGCTCAGGAGTTACCATAGCCCAGTATGAAGGCCATGAGCCTACGGTATCGCGAACAACCATAGGGATAAGGTCGGATTTAACAGCGTCGAAAATCTTCAGAAGCATATCTGTGCCGATGCCTAAAACCTTTGCCTTGTTGAAAAGCTCAATTAAAGAGAGAACGAGAAGCTCTGTTGCAGGGTCATCAATAAGGTTTTCGTTTTCAAGATAAAAATTAGCAAACTGTGTTACTGCCTGCTCTTCAAGAACAACCTCTCCGGAAAACAGTGCACTCATAAATTCAATGCCCAGAGCGGAGGAAGCATAATAAGCGATATCGCTTACATTTTTAACTGCATGGTCATCATAAAGGGTTATATAGGCCTGGATAACGTTGGCACCGTAGCAACGGCCTACAAGCTGAACCTTATCCTTGCCGGTAGCTGCTTTTACCTTATCAATATAGTCTCTCAACTCGGTAGCAGTTACGGTAGGAGCAAGTCTCCAGTCGTACCAGAAGCGGAAATCCCACATGCCGTAGCCGGACTTCTTATCGGAAACAGCTACTGTTGATGAATGGTACTCCGGGCGGCTTCCGTCACTTGCTTCACCGTTTTTATCCAGCTTTACCTTTTCAAAAACAGGAGCCATTGCATTATAGAACTCCTGAGCATAATCAGCATAATCGTTTGTGATGAAGCCTTTAAGAAGCTTATCAATGCAAGGTCCGATTGCTTCTTTGATTATTGCACCTGCATCTGCACCGATGGGATAGATCTGCTGACCGTCGGCACTGAAAAGGTTGTTTGTCTGTGCTCCGGTTACATATATTGTGGGGTATTCCTCATTCGATGCAAAACAGGGTACAGCCACAGAGAAAATGAGAATCAGACTGAGAATTAAAGATATTGCTTTTTTCATGCTTTTATACCTCCTGTATAAATTGGCTTCATTGTATCACATTTTGTTAACAAAATCAATACTTAGTTTACAAATACGACACAGAAGCAAAATTTGAATTATTTGGCATAAATGAGTATCCCTGTGATATATAAAAGCATAATAATTGAAGAATTTGCCTTTTCGGGAAAACTTTTTTACCGAAATTGTATTTACAACTTGACAATAAAGTGTTAAAATATCAGGTGGTAATTTCTTTGTAAATTATTTTTTGAAAAAAATTAAAATATCAGGAGGAAAAAATCCAATGGCCAGAAAAATGAAAACCATGGACGGTAACAATGCCGCTGCTCACGTGTCTTATGCATTCACAGAAGTAGCAGGTATTTATCCCATCACACCTTCAAGCCCCATGGCTGACTATGTTGATCAGTGGTCTGCTCAGGGCCTCAAGAACATTTTCGGCACAAAAGTAAACGTTGTAGAAATGCAGTCAGAAGCAGGTGCCGCAGGTACAGTTCACGGCTCACTTGCAGCAGGTGCACTTACAACAACCTACACAGCTTCTCAGGGTCTTCTTCTTATGATCCCCAACATGTACAAAATCGCCGGTGAGCTTCTTCCCTGCGTTTTCCATGTATCTGCACGTTGTGTAGCTTCTCACGCTCTTAACATCTTCGGTGACCATTCCGACGTTTATGCCTGCCGTCAGACAGGTTTCGCAATGCTCGCTGAAACAAATACTCAGGAAGTTATGGACCTTGGTGCTGTTGCTCACCTTGCAACAATCAAGAGCCGCGTTCCCTTCCTCAACTTCTTTGACGGTTTCCGTACATCTCACGAGCTTCAGAAAATTGAAGTATGGGATTTCGACGACCTTAAAGAAATGTGCGATATGGATGCTGTTGAAGCATTCCGTAAGAGAGCTCTTAACCCCGAGCGTCCCGTAATGCGCGGTTCACACGAAAACGACGACATCTTCTTCCAGAACAGAGAAGCATGTAACAAGTACTATGATGCAGTTCCCGAAATCGTTGAAGAATATATGAACAAGGTCAATGCCAAGATCGGCACAGACTACAAGCTCTTCAACTACTACGGTGCTGCTGATGCAGAACACGTTATCATCGCTATGGGTTCTGTTTGCGATACAATCGAAGAAACAATCGATTACCTCAACGCAAACGGTGGCAAATACGGTCTTGTTAAAGTAAGACTTTACAGACCTTTCTCTGCTAAAC
>JAXJQQ010000027.1:0-4869 GCA_036311065.1 Acutalibacteraceae bacterium
TCTGAAGAGCGAGAGTATCTTTACGACGAACTGTATTAAAGGGTAAAAGCCTGCGGCTAAGTCTTAACAAGCACTGAATTTGAACGGTCAAATTCGCTTGTTAAGGGTTTATCACCCCTAACACCCCGAAGAAAGGAGTTGATTCCAATTGACACATTGGCTTGCGTAGCAGTAATGATATTGGCATTTGCATCAAATATTACTGCTACAGTTTTAGTTGAAAAGTATAAAAGGAAAGGTCTGATAAAATGCGAAGAAGACCTATTAAGGTAACATCATATTATACAAAAGAAGAATATATGCAATTATGTGAGCTATCCGAAAAATTGGGTTTAGGAAAATCAACCCTAATTCGTTATCTTGTTCAAGGCTACAGTCCACCTGTTCCTCCGCCTGTAGATTATAAAAAACTTATCAGAGAGTTGAGAATGTTAGGTAATAATATAAATCAAATTCTCGTTATTGCAAGAAGTAACGGGATTTTGAATACCGTTGAATTACAAAAACATTTAACAGAACTTGATGAAATTGAAGATGAAATGCGAGAAGCATTTGACTTTAAAAAGCGTGATAACAGATGGCGATAGTTTTTATTAAGGATATTAAAACCCGTCTTGATAGGACACTTTCATATATCGGGAATAAAGAAAAAACCGAAAATGAAAACTACGAAGAAGTATTTTTAGATTTGCATAATGCACTTAATTATACAGTTGATGATTTGAAAACAGAAGAAAAATATTTTGTAAGTGGTATTAATTGTAAATTTGAAAATGCTTTTAAGCGTATGACTGAAACTAAAAAAGAGTATGACAAGACAGGTGGTATTCTCGGTTATCATATTATTCAATCCTCTGCTCCCGGTGAAGGTACACCTGAATCAATACACGAACTCGGAAAAGAATTTGCCCGTCGAGCATTTGGTGACAGATTTGAAGTTGTAGTTGCAACTCATCTTAATACAAATTGTATTCATAATCACTTCGTTTTAAATTCTGTTTCATTTATGGACGGCAAAAAGTATTATGACAATAACGAGAGTTATGCACGACTCCGAAAAATCTCTGATGAACTTTGCAAAGAATACGGATTGTCTGTAATTGAAAATCCTAAAAAACGAACTCGCAAACCTTATGACTTATATATGGCAGAGAAAAACGGAGAGTGGACAAAGGATGCAATTATAAAAAGAGATATTGATGAGTGTATTTTGAAAACCACAAGTGAGACAGGCTTTTATATCGAAATGAGAAAACTCGGATACACTTTCAACTTTGAAAGAAAGTATCCGACTATATCACATCCTAAATTTGAAAGACCGAGAAGGTTAAAAACTCTTGGTGAGGGGTACACTCCGCAAGATATTGAAAGACGCTTAATGTCAAAATGGCAGAGATATAAAATAGATATTCCTGAGCAAGACAATCTTGTTCGGGAATTTTTTGAACCTCTTGATGAGCCTAATTACAGAGAAGTGTATGTTTCTTTTGTAACGGTTGTTCAATATGTAAAGAAAAATCCAAACACAAACAGAGAGATTGATAAATACCTGATTGATGAGATGCGAAAGCTCGATAAACTGATTGAGCAACAAAATCTTTTGTGTCATAACGATATTGAAACACCTGAACAACTTGAAGAATATAAAGATTCTTGTAAGAGTGAGCTTCAGGAATGTGATGAAGCAAGGAACCGACTTCGCAAAATGTTAAAAGCAGCCGAAAGAACCGGTGATGAAAAAGAAGTTGCAGAATTGAAAGAGCATATTTCAAATCTTACAATGAAAATGAGGGCATTAAGAAAAGATATTCGCATCTGTGACAGGATACAGGAACAGGAACCTAAAATCGAAAACAAGATAAACGAAATTATTAATGATGAAGAACGAAAGGAGATGAGTACAGATGAACGCTTCAGGAGACGCAGCAGAACAAATCGTGAGGATGACATTACAGGGCGTTGAGGTTGCAGGTAAGATGTCAATGGACGGAGCTGAGAGACTTGTGAAACTTATTTTTGCTTCTCTTAAAGATACAAAGAGAACAAAAGGCAGAGCTTCACTGAATACAATGCTGAAATCAAATAAGCCGATTAAAGTTTTTGAGATTAAAGACAGAGACCTTAAAAAATTCTGTCAGGAAGCAAAAAAATACGGCGTAATGTATCACGTGCTTAAAGACAGAGATAAGAATGACGGTAAGTGTGACATTATGGTTCGTTCTGAAGATTCAGCAAAGGTAAACCGTATCTTCCAAAGATTTAATCTCGGCATTAATAACAAAGCTGTAATTCGTGCAGGACTTGATAAATCAAAAGGTGAAATTAAACAGCCTAAAGAAAAACAGAAACCCGAAAAAAGTGCTGAAGATAAATTCATTGATGAACTCTTTGCAAAACCCCAACAGACAGAAAAGAGTTATATTGAAAACCCCTCTATGGCGAGGACGGAAAAATCCCGAGCGTCCGAGCCTTCCTCAGGAGTGTCAGAGCTCCGACGTTCTACACGGGATAATAAATCTTCAAGACCTTCGGTCAGAGCAGAGCTTAACCGAATTAAGGAAGAAAGAAAAAATGCGGAAACAGCAAAATCTACACCGCAGAAAACAAAATCGAAAACGAAAGGAGTCAAATCAAATGACAGAACTCGATGAGCTTTTCGGTAATGAAAAGCCGACAACAATGGAGCCTTATTCAAAAGATGATTGGATAAGACAGAAAAACGAAAACAGAGCATTGGCTTATGAAATGCTTGAAACAGCAACGGAGGAGCTTAATAATCCCGATACTGTTATGGCTTATCTTGATATTCAGAGTAAGTTTGACAGATATTCAGTAAGCAACGCTCTTTTGGTAGCATATCAGAATCCCGAAGCAACAAGACTTTGTGATTCAAAAACTTGGCAAAAAAATCATGTGTTTATCAACAAGGGTGAAACAGGTATCATTATCCTTGAACCCGGTAAGGAATATACGAGAGATGACGGTAAGACCGTAACTCCGTATAATGCGAAGAAAGTTTTTGATATTTCTCAGACAAATGCGAGACCGAGACAACAGAGAACACGAACACCTGATGCCCGTGTGGTTGTTAAGGCAATGATTACAACTTCACCCGTTCCCGTAAAAATCAGTAATGAGCTTCCCGAGGGTATAAATGCTCATTACCAGCCTGAAACAAAAATGATTTTTGTTCGTCAGGGTTTGGAGGGAGATGATATTGTCCGTGCTCTCTCTAAAGAGATTGCTTTTGCAAGACTTGATAACGGTGATTTCAACAGAGAAAATCTTGAATTTAAAGCACAGGCAATTTCATATATTTCTACTTCAAGAGTAGGCTTTGAACCGGAACCCATTACTGAGTTAAGTGATAAGTTTTCTAATCTTGATGCAAAAGAAAAGCGAACAGAGCTTTCACAGGCTCGTGAACACGCAAATACTATTGCTAATACTGTAAGAAAAGCACTTGAACCTAAAAACAAAGAACACGGTGACAGATAAGGCGGTGTTCTTGTATGAGAAAAGAAAAAAGAGTAATTACTGTTGATGATTTTGAACACAATCTGATGATAAATGGTATCAACGAATTTCGAAATATGCTTATCGAAAAAGATATGCCTATTGAAGATGTTGATAACCTGCTTAGGAAACTCATTGATGCTCCGCTTCTGAGAAAGAGGAGGTTTGAACGTGAGGACAGATAAATTCTCTAAAACTAATCTCATACTTTATGCTTGTGGTCTTATACCCGTAATATGGTTAGCCTTATTGGTTGCTCCGTATCTTGACGGTGGACTCGTTGAAATAATTAAAAATCTTTCAGTTGCTTTCAGTAATCCGTTTAATATTTCTTTTTGTGAGGACAGCGTAAAAACTGTCCTCATTTGCATTTTAGCCTATGCTCTCGGTATTGGTATTTATCTTTCAAATGATAAGAATTACCGAAGACGAGAAGAACATGGCTCGGCTAAATGGGGAAAGCCTGCAACCATAAAGAAGAAATATATGGATGCAGAAACAACAAAAAACAAAGTTCTCACTCAAAATACGGCAATAGGACTTGACGGAAGACAACACAGAAGAAACCTTAATGTTTTGGTGTGCGGTGGTTCGGGTGCGGGTAAGACCCGATTCTATGCAAAGCCAAACATTATGCAGGCAAACACATCCTTTATAGTTCTTGATCCTAAAGGTGAGCTTCTTCGTGATACAGGTGGTATGTTAGAGAAACAAGGCTATGACATAAAAGTTCTTGATCTTATCAATATGGAAAAGAGCGATTGCTATAACCCGTTTGTGTATATTCATAACGACAATGATATACAGCGACTTGTCACAAACCTTTTTAAAAACACAACACCAAAAGGAAGTCAGAGCAATGACCCGTTTTGGGACCAAGCTGCAAGTATGCTTTTGAAAGCACTTGTTTCATATCTTCACTATGAAGCACCACCGGAGGAACAGAATTTCTCAACGGTTCTTGAAATGATACGAGCCGGAGAACTTCCCGATGATGAGGGCGGAAGTCAAGATATGGTAACTATAAGTCCTCTTGATGAAATATTTGAGAAACTTGAAAAACGATGTCCTGACCATATTGCACTTAAATATTATCGTTCATATCACAGTGGTTCAACGAAAACCTTGAAGTCGATTCAGATTACACTTCTTGCAAGACTTGAAAAGTTTAATCTTGATTCTCTTGCAAGTATGACTTGTTTTGATGAGCTTGAGCTTGACCAAATCGGAGAAAAGAAAACAGCCTTGTTCGCGCTTATCCCTGAAAATGATACAAGCTTTAACTTTATTGTCGGTATGCTCTACACACAGTTGTTTCAGCAGTTATATTATCAGGCGGACTTTGTTCATACA
>JAXJQQ010000028.1:0-18735 GCA_036311065.1 Acutalibacteraceae bacterium
AAGCTGCTGCTAAGAAGCTTGAAGAAGCAGGCGCAAAGGCAACTCTTAAATAATTTCGATTATTTAACCTTTTGTAATGTAAAAGACCTACCGGAAACGGTAGGTCTTTTTTCATACTTATTCATCACCACGTACAATTTTATATGTTTTTCTGAAATCTTCCTTGCCCCAGCCTTTTTCAAAGCCTTTATCAAGGGCTGCCTTTGCTGCTCTCATTCCGGGCATATCAAAATTTTCTTTTTCACTGATTGCAGCACAGATTGTAATGTCTTTTCTCATATTTTCCATCGAAAAGGCTGTTGACCAATCCTCGTTCTTAAGCTTTTCTCTTTGTGCGTTCATATAGAAGTTCTGAGCACCGCCTGCGGCAACTGCATCAGCAAAATTATCAATAGAAATCCCTAATTTCTGTGCAAGAATCAATGTTTCGTTAACACCGTTCTGAATTTCGGCAACAAGAGTGTTATGACAAATTTTAGCACTTATGCCTTTTCCGTTTTCACCCATATAAATTACCTTACTGCCCATATAGGATAAGATCGGCTCAATAACAGTAAATAAATTTTTATCACATCCTACCAATACACCGAGTGTACCTGCAATTGCATCTGCTTTTGAGCGCACAACAGGGCAATCTGCAAATTGAGCTCCTGTAGCTTTAACAAATTCAGCTACCTCAACAGAAACTGATGGCTCAATAGTACTCATATCAATGCAAATTTTACCACTCTTAAGGTAGGGTAACATTTCTATGTATGCTGTTTTTACGTGTGCTGAAGTGGGAATCATAGTAATTATAATATCGGATTTTTCTGCAATTTCTGCATTCGTTTTACAGCCGACTGCACCGAAGCTTTCCAATTTTTTTATCTGATTTTCTTTGTGGTCATTGCAATATACAGTGTCATTATGTTTTTTAACAATATTTTCACACATTGATTCACCCATAATTCCAAGACCTATGAAGCCTATTTTCATATTTTACCTCCAAGTGTTATTTAATAGAATTATATTATTCATTATTGCTCTTGTCAAGAATATTCAACAACGTTAATATTGGTTGCACAAGTATTATATTTGTGATAAAATTGATACAATATTGAAAAAAATACGGTTAATTTATGTCAATATGTAAATAATCAATAATAAAAGGAAAAATTTAAGGTGATAGAAATGATAAACAAAGCGATAGACAAAAAAATCGATTTATGGATTGATGAAAATAAAAACTATCTTATAGAAAAATGGATTGAACTCTCCCGTATACCGTCAATAAAAGGTGAGCCTTCCGAAAAAGCACCTTTTGGAATAAACTGTGCAAAAGCATTGGATTTTTCTGCTGAATTATTTTCAGATAACGGATTTAAAAGTACAGTTTATAATAACGACGGATATGCACTCGTAAATTACGGTAAAGGTGGCAAATCAATAGGTTTATTCTGCCATAGTGATGTTGTACCTGTTGGTGACGGTTGGCTTTATACAACACCGTTTGAACCTATTGTTAAAGATGGAGCTTTAATAGGCAGGGGGGTGGAGGATAATAAATCCGGCATTATAGCATCACTTTCTGCTTTAAAATTCTTTAAGGACAATGATATTAAGCTTAACAATAACCTTACGGTTTTTATCGGTTCAAATGAAGAAAGCGGCATGGTCGACATCAAAAATTATATCAACAATCATAAAATACCTGATATTTCAATTGTTCCTGATGCTGATTTTCCGTGCAGTGTTGGTGAAAAGGGTATTTACAGATTTATTGCCGAGTCTGATAAAAGCTTTGAAGATGTTATTGAATTCAGTGGCGGAGAAGCCTTTAATATAGTTCTTGACCGTATTACCGTAAAAATCAGATTCAATACTGAATTATATTGTGAAATTGAGGATAAAATTAAATCTGATGAAAGATTTTCAATATCATATGACGATAAAGCTATAACTTTAATTGTCAAAGGTGTTGCAAAGCATGCAAGTATACCCGAAGGCTCAGTTAACGCTGCAGTTCTTGTTTCAGAACTGCTTAGCGGTTGCACTGCTTTAAATAAAAATGACAGAAATATATTTTCTTCAATTAAAAATATTATCGGTTCTTATTACGGTGAGGGTATAGGAGTTGTACACGAGGATGCAAACTTTGGTAAAATGACATCTGTAAACGGAATTTGCAAAATAAGCGACAGAAAGCCTCAGCTCAGCTTTGATGTAAGATACGGAAGTTCACTTGACGGGGATTATCTTGAGAGGGAATCTGAAAAAGCTTTAAATGAAAACGGATTTATTGTTAAAAACAAGGTTAATACTGGGGGTTTTGCTATTGATAAAAACAGCATATTCCCTGAAATTTTTGAAAAGATTTATGAGGATGTGACGGGTGAAAAGAAAAATCGTGTATATATGTCAGGCGGAACATATGCAAGAAAGCTGAAAAATGCATTTTCAATAGGTGCATTCGCCTTTGCAAAAAACAGAAAAAGCCCTGTTTTTGCAATGCCTGAAGGGCACGGCGGTGCTCATCAGTGTGATGAAATGATAGATATTGAAGCCTTTTTTACTGCTGTAAAAATCCTTATTCACTGCATTTTAGCCTGTGATAATAACATCTGAATAAAACAATTGTATAAAGCTGTAAGTATGTGTAAATAATGCCAATTTAGAAAAATACCTTGTGTTGATATCGGTGTTTTGATATAATCAGAGTAAATTTTTTGGACATATAACTGATTATGCTCCGATGTGAAGGTGATTTGTTTGTGAATTCTAAAATTATTTTCTATGTTCTGAAAAGAATATTACTTGCAGCTTTAACTGTATGGGCTGTTATTACTGTAACATTTTTTGTAATGAGAATGATTCCCGGGGGACCTTTTGTCGGTGAAAAAGCTACAACGCCTGCCACTCAGGCAGCTCTTGAAGCTAAATACGGACTTGACAAACCTGTTTCAGAACAATATCTTACTTATCTAAAGGATATTATAACCAAGTTTGATTTTGGCCCTTCTTTAAAGCAAAGGGGACGACAGGTAATTGATATTATAAGTGACGGTCTTAAAACAAGTGCTGTGCTTGGCATTTCTGCAGCAATTATTGCACTTGTTTCGGGCGTTACATTAGGCACAGCTGCAGCTTTGAAAAGGAACCGATTTGTTGATAAAACAATAATGGTTATATCAACAGCCTTTGTGTCGATGCCGTCATTTATAATCGGTACATTACTTTTATTGGTATTTGCTTTGAAGTTGAATATTCTTCCTGCTAACGGTACTACTTTTCAAGGGCTTATACTTCCGGTAATTACTCTCTCTCTTTATCCTATGGCATATATTACAAGGCTAACCCGATCATCAATGCTTGATGTACTTGGGCAGGATTATATAAGAACTGCCAGAGCAAAAGGGGTATCCGAAAGAAAAATAGTTGCAAAGCACGCTCTGAAAAACTCATTGATACCTGTTATAACTTATTTCGGTCCGATGCTCGCATATATAGTTACAGGATCTCTTGTTGTTGAACAGATATTTTCCGTATCAGGAATAGGAAGAGCATTTGTTAACAGTATTACGGGGCGTGATTATACTCTCATAATGGGAACAACCATTGTTCTGTCGATATTTATTGCAGTTATGAATCTTGTCAGCGATATTATGTATAAAATTGTTGACCCGAGAATCGTACTTGAATAGCGGAGGTTGATTATGAAAAATAAAGTAATTGACTTGCGTTTTAATTCAGATGATTTTACACCTGCAACACAGGAGGAAAAAAGCATTATCCGTTACGAAAGACCAGCTGAAACATTTTTTAAAAACGGATTAAGCAGATTTTTAAAAAATAAAGTTGCAACTATATCTTTAATAGTTATAATTCTGATTACACTTGCTTCAATACTATTGCCTGTGTTCTGGCCTTATGATTATGATAAGCAGCTTGGAGTTGAGGCTGGTAAGCCTGTAGATTCAAGCTATATAAACCTTGCTCCTTTTGAGTATGGTGATACTGAGCTTAAGCTTATAGAAAAGGGTGAAAAGGTATTTCCTCATATTTTTGGTACCGATTCTCACGGACGTGATTATTTTATAAGAGTTGTTTACGGAACAAGGGTGTCTCTTGCCGTTGGTTTTTTTGCAAGTCTTATAGTGCTTGTTATAGGTATGTCTATAGGATCAATATCTGGATATTTCGGTGGAAAAATTGATCTTGTGATTATGAGAATTGTAGATGTTATTTACTCATTGCCGGATATGCTTATGGTGATTCTTCTGTCAACGGTTTTACGGCTTGCTCTGTCAACCATAATTGACGGAACTTTTCTATCGAAAATCGGAAGCAACATTTTGAGCCTGTTTATTGTATTTGCTCTTTTGTATTGGGTGTCTATGGCTCGTCTTATCAGAGGGCAGATACTTTCATTGAAACAGCAGGAATATGTTCTTGCTGCAAAAACAATGGGTGCTAAAAGTAAGCGGATTATATTAAAACATCTTTTGCCTAATTCGTTAAGCATTATAATTATTTCTACGGCCCTTCAGATACCTAATGCTGTGTTTACGGAAAGCTATCTGTCATTCCTTGGTCTTGGAGTAAATGCTCCAATGCCTTCGTTGGGTTCTCTAGCTTCAGAGGCGCTTAACGGTATAAATTCATATGCTTACAGACTTGTTATTCCTGCTGTTACCATTTCTCTCATTGTTTTGTCTTTGAATCTTCTCGGTGATGGCCTCAGGGATGCTTTTGATCCTAAACTCAGAAGGGGAGGTGTATGATATGTCTTTACTTGAAGTTAAAAATCTATGCACTTCTTTTTTTACTGATGCAGGTGAAGTCAAGGCTGTTAACGGTGTATCTTTCACTCTTGAAAAAGGAAAGATACTTGGTATTGTCGGTGAGTCAGGCTCAGGTAAATCTGTTACTGCATATTCTGTTATGGGTATTTTGCCACCTTCAGGAAAAATTATTGACGGAAGCATAAAACTTGATTCTGTTGAATTAACAAGTGCTGATGAAAAAGTTCTCAGAGGTATAAGAGGGAACAGAATATCAATAATATTTCAGGATCCTATGACCTCCCTGAATCCAACCTATACAATCGGAAATCAGCTGTCGGAAGCTATACAGCTTCACACTGACAGGAATAAAAGAGATTCGTATATGCGTGCAAAAGAGCTTCTTGAGCTTGTGTGTATTAACGAGCCTGAAAAGAGAATGAAACAGTACCCTTACGAGCTTTCAGGCGGTATGCGTCAACGAGTTATGATAGCTATGGCACTTTCGTGTGAGCCTGACATTCTTATTGCTGATGAGCCTACAACAGCACTTGATGTGACAATTCAGGCGGATATTCTTGATTTGATTAAAAGACTGAGCAAGGAGCTTGGTATGTCTGTTATAATGATTACCCACGATCTCGGTGTTGTTGCTGATTTATGCGATGAGGTTATTGTGATGTATGCAGGCTCAGTTTGTGAAAATGGCACTTTGAAAGAGATTTTTTATAATCCGCAGCATGAATATACAAAAGGCCTTCTTCGTTCTGTACCGTCAGCTTCTGATATTAAATCACCGCTTAAACCTATATCAGGTAATCCCGTTGATCTTATGAATATGCCTGCCGGTTGCCCTTTTGCTCAAAGATGTGACAAGGCAATGAAAATATGTCTCAGAAAAAAATCTGAAAGCATTATTGTAAACAAAAATCATACAACATCATGCTGGACGTATGTTAAAACTCAGAACCTTAATGACAAATAAGATAAATTTATTTCATGGTGATTATATTTGAACGAAAAAAATACAACTCAAACTTTAATTGAAACAATAAACCTGAAAAAATATTTTCCTGTTTCATCAGGGTTTATGAAAAACAGGCTACTTAAGGCTGTTGACAATGTTTCTTTAACTATAAAATCAGGTGAAACTCTCGGCCTTGTAGGAGAATCGGGTTCAGGTAAATCCACCTTTGGAAGAACATTGCTGAATTTGTATGAGCCTACCTACGGTGAAATATTATATAAAGGTAAAATTGTTAAATCAAAAAAAGATATTAATGAATTCAAAAGGAATTCTGCAATGATTTTTCAGGATCCTTATTCTTCTCTCGATCCTCGTATGACAGTTGCAGATATTATCGCTGAGCCTCTTGATATTCAAAAAGCTTATAAAAGTAAAGCTGAAAGAACCGATAAAATTCTTGAATTGATGAGTCTTGTAGGATTAAACAATGAGCATGCATCAAGGTATGCTCACGAATTTTCGGGCGGTCAGAGGCAAAGAATCGGAATAGCGAGAAGTCTTGCATTAAAACCTGAATTTATTGTCTGTGACGAGCCCGTATCGGCACTTGATGTGTCAATTCAGGCACAGATAATTAACACACTTGAAGATTTGCAGAAGCAACTCGGCCTTACCTATCTGTTCATCGCACATGACCTTCTTGTTGTGCGTCACATCAGTGACAGAATTGCAGTAATGTATCTGGGCAGAATTGTTGAACTCACGGATGCAGAAGAATTATACGAAAATCCATTACATCCATACACTCAGGCTCTTTTGTCTGCAATCCCTATACCTGATCCTGAAATTGCCCTAAAAACTGAAAGACTTATACTCAAGGGAGATATTCCGAGTCCTTTGAATGTGCCCTCAGGTTGTTCATTCAGAACAAGGTGCAAATATGCAAAGGATATTTGTGCAGATTTAGTTCCTGAACTTTCTGAAATAAAAAAAGGTCACTTTGTGGCTTGTCACAGAGTGGCTGAAATAAATAAATTATAAGAAAGGAATTTGCTGAATGAAAAAAGCAACCGCATTAATAATTACCCTTACTATGCTTTTTACATTTTATGCTTGTACGGGTAAAAAAACAAATAAAAACGACGTTGATTCGCTTTCGGTTTGTCTTGCTTCTGAGCCTGATACACTTGATCCTGCACTCAATTCAACTGCAGACGGAGCTACATTATGTGCTCACTTGTTTTCCGGTCTTGCAAAGTGGTCAAAGGATGAAAACGGCACACTTCGTATAGTTGCCGATGCTGCTGAAGAGTTAACAGAAGGAGTCCACAATCAAGACGGTACTGTCACGTACACCTATAAACTCAAAGACGGATTGCTTTGGTCTGACGGTCAGCCACTTACCGCAAAAGACTTTGTGTTTGCCTGGAACAGAGCTGCTTCACCTGAGCTTGCAGCAGACTATCATTATATGTTTGATGCAATCAAAGGTTACAGTGAAATGTGGGCAACAGACACAGAAAACGGTGTATCTGCCGAATCTGAAGCAAGACTTGCTGTTACCGCTGCTGATGACAGAACATTAGTTGTCACGTTGAAAAATGAAGTTAATTATTGGAACGAGCTTATAGCTTTTCCAACCTATTATCCCGTTCGTGAGGACGTTGTGACCGATGATTCATGGGCATCAAGACCTGAAACCTATATTTCGAACGGTCCCTATACTATGTCTGAATGGAAGCATAACAGCGTTATTACCTTAAAGAAGAATAATCAATATTCGGATTCGGAATCTGTAAAAATGCCCGAAATCAGATTTTTTCTTTCTGACGATACTAATAATATGTTGGCAAATTTCAAAAATGGTGATTGGAAATTTATTGATAATATACCGACTAATGAAATAAAGCAAATAAAAGAGGAATATAGCCAAGAATTCAATGTAACTAACCAGTTGGGAACATATTATCTTTCTTGGAACATTAATGAGGATATTCTTCCTGATACAAGCAATTTAAAAGGTGAGGCTGAGGAAAAAGCTGAGGCTGAGGTAAGAAAAGCGATTTCGCTTCTTATAGACCGGAATTATATTGTTAACAGTATAACACAATGTAATGAAATTCCTGCCCCTGCTTTTATTTCAAGCGGTATTAAAGAACCTGACGGTACTGAGTTTTATAAAAATTCAGGAAGCTCAGGTGATTATTCAGGCTATTTCAATGTTTTGAATAATGCTGCTGAGTTAAATTATACCACAGCAATCAACACACTTAAAAAGTATTATCATTTTGACCGTGAAAGCGGTATGTTTACTGATTTTCCGCCTGTTATTTATATTTATAACACTTCGGATAATCACAGGGCAATCGCTGAATATATTCAGAGTGCATTACAAGCTCTGGGTATTACCGTAAATCTTGAAAATCAGGAATGGAATACATTCCTTAACACAAGGAAAAGCGGTGATTATACCTTAGCGAGAAATGGTTGGGTCGCTGATTATAATGACCCGTTGACCTTCCTTGATATGTGGACTTCTTCTTCAGGAAATAATGATGTACAATTCGGCAAGGGCAAACATGCTGATTTGAAATTGTATAATCTTGACCTTACTGATTATAATATCGATATTAAAGTAAGAAACGGTACCTGGGCTGAAACCTACGATGTTCTTATAAAAGAAATCAAATATTGTTCTGATATTGAATTAAGATATAAGCTTATGCACATTGCTGAAGATATGCTTATGGATACGGGATGCATAACTCCGATTTATTATAATACTGACCCATATCTTATCAGCAACAGTGTAAGCGGGTTTTACGCTAATCCTTTAGGTTATAAGTATTTCATGAATACAACCATAAACGAATAGTGTTGATTGCTTTTTTGATGTAATGATATAAATTGTCTTGACTTTTATTTTTGTGTATGTTATTATAATCAAGTAAATTTTGTGTGCTGTTTGCACCTAATAATTCTTCACGGAGGACATTATAATGAACAGAATCAAAACAATTGAAACAAAAGATATCAAAAAGACAGTTGCTCACGGTGGTTGCGGTGAATGCCAGACATCTTGCCAGTCAGCTTGCAAGACATCATGCGGTGTTGCAAATCAGCAGTGCGAAAATCAGAGCAAATAATTTTTAAGTTAAAAACGTCGCTTCAGGCGGCGTTTTACTTTATTATTTTACAGGAGTATAAAAATGGTACATCAGTATAAATTGAACGGATATAATATTGTTCTTGATACCTGCAGTGGCTCTGTGCATACCGTTGATGAGGTAGCTTACGATATAATATCAATGTATAAAAGCTCAAGCGAAGAAAATATAAAGGCTCATATTCTTGAAAAATATGCCCATTTGCCGGATGTTACTGAAGAGGATATAAATCTTTGCCTTGATGATATAAAAGCTCTTATTGAGTCGGGAAAACTCTTTTCTGAAGATGAATTTGAAAATCTTGCAATAAATTATAAAAATAACAGCAAAGTAATTAAGGCCATGTGCCTTCATGTAGCTCATACCTGTAATCTTAACTGCTCATATTGCTTTGCAAGTCAGGGTAAGTATCAGGGTGACAGAGCTCTTATGAGCTTTGAAACCGGTAAGAGAGCCTTTGATTTTCTTGTGGAAAATTCAGGAACAAGACGAAATCTTGAGGTTGACTTTTTCGGCGGCGAGCCTCTTATGAATTTCGATGTTGTAAAGCAGTTGGTTGAATATGCAAGAAAAATTGAAAAAGAGCACAACAAGAATTTTCGTTTTACCCTTACAACTAACGGTGTGCTGCTTGATGACGATGTAATTGATTATCTGAATAAAGAAATGTGCAACGTAGTTCTTTCTCTTGACGGCAGAAAGAATGTTCACGACCATTTCAGGGTGGACTATGCGGGTAACGGCAGCTACGATAAAATCCTTCCCAAATTTAAAAATCTTGTAGAAAAACGCGGCGGCAAGGATTATTATATGAGAGGCACATTTACTCATAATAATGTTGATTTTACCAACGATATTTTCCATATGGCAGATCTTGGCTTTAAAGAGCTGAGTATGGAGCCTGTGGTTTGTCCTCCTGATGACCCTTATGCTTTGACACAGGAAGATTTACCTAAGCTTTTTGAACAGTACGAGATTCTTGCAAAGGAAATGGTACGTCGCAAAAAGAAGGGTGACGGTTTTACTTTCTATCACTATATGCTTGACCTTACAAACGGACCTTGCATTTACAAGCGCATTACAGGTTGCGGTTCCGGAACGGAGTATGTTGCTGTTACTCCTTGGGGAGATCTTTATCCGTGCCATCAGTTTGTAGGCGATGAAAAATACAGACTCGGTGATATTTACAACGGTATAACGAATATTGAAATTCAGGATAAATTCAGACACTGCAATGCGTATTCAAGAACAGAATGTAAGGATTGTTGGGCAAAGCTTTATTGTTCAGGCGGATGTGCAGCAAATTCATATCACGCAACAGGTGATATAATGGGTGTATATGAATACGGCTGTGAGCTTTTTAAAAAGAGAATTGAATGCGCTGTTATGATGAAAGTTGCTGAGGCAGAAGGATGAATACTCCTATAAGGGATTTCGTTAAAGCTTATGCCGAGTCTGACACAGCAAGATTTCATATGCCCGGGCATAAAGGTAAGGATTACCTCGGTTTTGAAAAATATGATATCACGGAAATCGGCGGTGCTGATGTTCTTTACTCTGCTGACGGTATAATTAAAGATAGCGAATTGAATGCAACAAAGTTATTCGGAGCTTACAGAACCTTCTATTCCGCCGAGGGATCATCTTTGTGCATAAAAGCAATGCTGGCACTTATACTCAGTGGTAGAAATGATAACACATATATTTTAGCAGGCCGAAATGCTCATAAAGCTTTTATTTATGCGTGTGCACTTCTTGATGCCGATGTAAAATGGCTTTATCCAAAGGATAATGAACATATCTGTACTTGCAGGATTACCGCAGACGATGTAAATATTGCTTTATCTTCTTGCGAAATTATGCCATCTGCCGTGTATCTTACATCGCCTGATTATCTCGGTAATCTATCGGATATAGCTGCTATATCAAAGGTTTGTGATAAATATAATATTCCTTTACTTGTTGACAATGCTCACGGTGCTTATCTGCATTTTTTACAAGAGCCGATTCATCCTATGGATTGCGGAGCCTTTATGTGTTGCGATTCAGCCCATAAAACACTTCCTGTATTAACAGGCGGAGCATATCTTCATCTTTCAGAAAAAGCAAAGCATCTTACGGATAAAACAGAAAATATACTTTCGGTTTTTGCTTCAACAAGTCCGTCGTATCTGATTTTACAGTCTCTTGATGTTTGTAATGAGTATATAGAAAACGGATATAAAGAAAAATTATCTGAAAGAGTGCTTGTTACAGAATGTCTTAAGTATGAACTCAAAAACAGAGGATATTATATTGAAGATACTGAGCCGTTAAAAATTGTTGTTAATTGCAGCAAATCAGGCTTGAATTCTGATGATTTTATAAATTATCTGAGGGTAAATTCTATTGAGGTTGAATTTTACGATAAGGATTATATTGTTCTTATGGTAAGCTGTGATAACAGTGAAAATGAGCTGAAATTACTGCTCAAAGCCTTTTCATCATATAGCTCAATGTTGTTAGGTGAACCATTTAAAAAAGTGCCCTTAAGGGTGGAATACGGCGAAAAAATGATGAGTATCAGGAAAGCAGTGTTTTCTGATAAAGAAATAGTAGATATCAAAAGTTCTGTTGGCAGAATTTGCGGTTGTCCAATAGTTTCTTGTCCGCCTGCAGTACCTGTTGCAATCAGCGGTGAAGTTATTACCGAAAATGTAGCAATGTATATGTCTGAGCTTGGAATAAAAAGAATAGAAGTTGTAAAATGATAAAACCCGTAATGTTAACGCCCATAGCCGGCGAATTCATTACGGGTTTTAATTTATCGGGAATTAAAACTTATAAGCTCTTTGTTAAAAAGTTCTGCACAGTTATTTATTGAGTTAATAAGTGTTTCTTTTTTGTTTTCATTCATTTCGCACAGTGGCAGTCTGAAATAACTGTTTATACCAAAAAGATACTCGCAAGCTGTTTTAACGGGTATCGGATTTACATCTGAAAAAAGATTTTCAATAAGCTCCATTGCATTGTTTTGCATTTCATTTGCCAATGTAATATTTCTGTCTACAGCATATGATGTCATTTTATGGGTATAAAAGGGGAGTATATTTGCGATTACAGATATAACACCTTTACAACCCAATGCACATCCGACAGAAATAAGGTCATCGTTGCCTATGTAAAAATCAAGGTCGTTTTTACATAATGCAATTGATTTTTGCAGCTTTGTAATGTTAGTATCCGCTTCTTTAACGGCAACAATATTTTTGTGTTCTGATAATTCCTTATAGGTTTCAGGTAAAACATTTACTCCTGTTCTTGTGGGTACATTATAAACGATTAACGGTTTTATAGAGTTGTTTGCAAGGTAATTATAATGACTGATAATACCCTTTTGTGAAGCTTTGTTGTAATATGGCGTTACGGATAAATGTGCATCTATTCCGCATTTTTCCGCCTCTTTCATTAAATCAAGGGAAAAAGAAGTGCTATTACTGCCTGTGCCGCCGATAACGGGAATGCGTCCGTCCGTCTGTTTTACAGCTAAGGAAAACAGTTTAAGTCTTTCGTCAACCGTTAAGGTTGAGCCTTCTCCCGTTGTCCCACAAACAATAATAGCATCTGTTTTGTTTGCAATTTGGAATTCTATGAGCTTTGAAAACAATTCATAATCGATTTCTCCGTCCTTACTGAAGGGTGTTATTATTGCAACACCGCTTCCGATAAAGATCGGTCTCAAAGAAATACCTCCTATAAAATTAGTCCATGTAACCTTCAGCGCAAAGAAGTTCTGCAAGTAATACAGCACCGCCTGCTGCACCTCTGAGGGTATTATGTGAAAGGCAAACGAATTTATAATCGTACTGAGTGTCTTCACGGAGCCTGCCGATTGAAACAGCCATACCTTTTTCTTCGTTTCTGTTAAGCTTTGTCTGAGGCATATTATCTTCAACAAAGTAGTGGAGGAATTTTTTAGGAGCTGAGGGAAGCTCTAATTCCTGAGCTCTGCCTGTATAGTTATTCCAGACATTGATGATTTCATCCTTCGAGGGCTTCTTTCCATCTTCAAAACGCATAAATACTGCACCCATATGTCCATCGGAAACGGGAACTCTTATGCACTGTGCTGTGAAAGCGGGGGAGGTAGCGTTTTTAATAACTTCGCCATCAACCTTGCCCCAAATTTTAAGAGGCTCCTGCTCACTTTTTTCTTCTTCACCGCCGATGAAGGGGATTACATTATCAACCATTTCGGGCCATGATTCAAAGGTTTTACCTGCACCAGAAATAGCCTGGTAAGTACAAACAAGAACTTCCTTAACCCCAAACTCTTTATCAAGGGGATAAATTGCAGGAACGTAGCTCTGAAGTGAGCAGTTTGATTTAACTGCAACAAATCCGCGCTTTGTGCCGAGTCTTTTTCTCTGACTGTTAATTACTTCAATGTGATCAGCATTAATTTCGGGAATTACCATAGGAACGTCAGGAGTACCTCTGTGTGCACTGTTATTTGAAACAACGGGGCATTCAGCCTTAGCATATGCTTCCTCAAGAGCTTTGATTTCGTCCTTTTTCATATCAACTGCACAGAATACAAAATCAACCATTGAAGCGATTTCATTAATATCATTGCTTGCATCTCGGATAATCATATCAGCCATTGATTCGGGCATGGGTTCGCTGATTCTCCATCTGTTGCCAACTGCTTCCTTGTAAGATTTACCTGCTGAACGTCCGCTTGCTGCAAGAACTGTAACATCGAACCAAGGGTGACCGTTGAGAATTGTTGCAAATCTCTGACCTACCATACCTGTGGCACCGATAATACCTACTTTATACTTTTTCATAACACACCTCTGAGTTTATAAAATATTTTACTTTTATTTTGCATAAACTGTTGATAAATTCAGCATTATGCACTATAATAAGAACGTTGTTTTATATAATATCACTTATTATATTTTATGTCAATTAAAAAGTAGATTTTTTTCCCTTTAATAACGAAAAATTGAAAGGAATTTAAAATGAATAAATCAGATTTTTATTATGATTTGCCAAAGGAGCTTATTGCTCAGTGTCCTGTTGAGCCAAGAGACTCATCACGCCTTATGGTTGTTGATAAAATAACGGGTGAAATTGGGCATAAGCACTTTTATGATATACTCGATGAACTCAATGAGGGTGATTGTCTTATTGTTAACAATACCCGTGTTCTTCCTGCAAGAATGTATGGTATTAAAGAGGATACGGGAGCAAGAGTAGAATTTCTTTTACTTAACAATAAAGGTGATGATATCTGGGAAACGATTACGGGTCCCGGAAAAAGAGCAAAGCCCGGTGCTAAATTTGTTTTTGGTGACGGTTTGCTCAAGGCTGAAATAATTGATGTTCTTGAAGGTGGAAACCGTCTTGCAAAGTTCAGTTATGAAGGTAATTTTTTTGAAGTGCTTGATAAAATTGGTCAGATGCCTTTACCGCCCTATATTACTGAAAGACTCTCTGACAGTGAAAGATATCAGACCGTCTATTCAAAAGAGCTGGGTTCTGCAGCAGCACCTACCGCCGGTCTTCATTTTACTGATGAGCTGATGAACAATATCAGAAATAAGGGTGTTAAAATAGGTTATGTTACTCTCCATGTCGGTCTCGGAACCTTCAGACCTGTAAAGTCGGATGACATTTCACAACATATTATGCATTCAGAGCATTATTGGTTACCTTCAGAAACTGCCGAGTTAATAAATGAGACAAAGCGTAACGGAAAAAGAGTTATAGCTGTCGGTACTACAAGCTGCCGCACACTCGAATCAGTTGGCACGTTTAAGGGTAAAATTGAAGAAAGTGAAGGTTGGACGGATATTTTTATCTATCCCGGCTATAAGTTCAAGTGCATAGATGCTCTTATTACAAATTTCCATTTACCTGAAAGCACTCTTATAATGCTTGTTAGTGCTTTTTGCGGTTACAAAAACACAATGAATTTTTATAAAACAGCTGTTGAAGAAAAGTATAGATTCTTTTCCTTTGGTGACGCTGTATTTTTGAGGTGAATATGTTAAAGCTTATTAAAACTAATGATAAAGCAAGACGCTGTGAGTTTGAAACTGTTCACGGCACTGTTCAGACTCCCGCTTTTATGAATGTTGCGACCTGTGGAGCTATTAAGGGCGGCCTTTCCGCTGTTGACCTTAAAGATATTAAATGTCAGGTTATGCTCTCTAACACTTATCATCTTCATGTGCGCCCCGGCGACTCACTTGTAAGAGAAATGGGCGGTTTGCATGAATTTACCCGTTGGGACAGGCCTATTCTTACTGACAGCGGCGGATTTCAGGTGTTTTCACTTTCAGGTCTTCGTAAAATCAGTGAAGAAGGTGTTACCTTTGCTTCTCATGTTGACGGAAAAAGAATATTTATGGGTCCTGAAGAAAGTATGCAAATTCAGTCAAATCTCGGTTCAACGATTGCTATGGCTTTTGATGAATGTGTAGAAAACCCTGCAAAATATGAATATGCAAAGGATTCCTGTGCCCGTACCGTAAGATGGCTTAAAAGATGCAAAGCAGAGATGGAAAGACTTAATTCTTTACCTGATACCGTAAATAAAAATCAGCTTCTTTTCGGCATTAATCAGGGCTGTACCTTTGATGATTTGCGTGTTGAAAATATGAAGGAAATTGCTAAGCTGGACCTTGACGGTTATGCAATAGGCGGTCTTGCTGTTGGTGAGCCTAAAGAGGATATGTACCGTATTATTTCTGCAGTTGAGCCTTTTATGCCTGAGGATAAGCCAAGATATTTAATGGGTGTAGGTACTCCGGGAAATATTATTGAAGGCGTCAGCAGGGGAGTGGATCTTTTTGATTGTGTAATGCCAAGCAGAAACGCACGTCACGGTCATCTTAACACATGGGGAGGAATTATCAATATTAATAACAAAAAATATGAAAAAGATGCTTCTCCTATTGATACTGAATGTGACTGCCCTACCTGCCGAAACTTTTCACGTTCATATATCAGACACCTTTTTAAATGCAAGGAAATTCTTGCAATGAGACTTTGTGTTATCCATAATCTTTATTTTTACAATACTTTAATGGAAAAAATCAGAGAATCTCTGGATAATGATTCCTTCGAAGAATTTAAAAATAAATATGTTGATTTACTTGATACAAGAATATAATTTATAGGCAAAATATCTTAATTCACTTGATAACTTTGGTTTTATGTGATATAATACAACTTAATGTAATCAAACGGAGGATAAAAATATGTTTAATCTTTTAACTCAGAATGCCGGTGCAACAGGCACAAATCAGTTTATGCCTATCATTATCATGGTTGGTTTTATGGCTGTTATGTATTTCTTCACAATCCGTCCTCAGAAAAAGAGACAGAAGGAAGAGCAGGAAATGCGTAATGCTGTAGAAGTTGGCGATGAAATCACAACAATCGGCGGTATCTGCGGCAGAGTTGTTACTGTTAAGGAAGAAAACCTTATTATTGAAACAGGTGCTGACAGAAACAGAATGACAATTACCCGTTGGGCTGTTCAGCAGAATAATTCTGCTAATGAAAGACTTGCAGCTGAAAGAGCTGCTGCTAAAGAAGCCATGGAAAAGGAAAGAGCTGAAAAGAAAGCAGCTAAATCCAAAAAAGGCGAATAATTTAGCGTTATAAAATTTAAACACCTCTCATATCATTTAACAGATGTTATGAGAGGTGTTTTTTTATGACTATGATGAAACCGGATAGAAGAATATCTAATAAACAACCCAATAAAAATATAAAAAAAGTGATTTTCTCTTTTGTGTTTATATTGTTAATATATCTGATCATTAGTTTGTTGATATGCGCTTTTATGTTTGTTGTTGAATTGCCGCATACAAGCTTTTATTTCATCGCTATGATTTCAATTGCTGTTTCTTCTTTTTTTAGTGGAGTTACAGTAGGTAAGATATATAAGATAAACGGTCTTATTAACGGTATTTTATTTAATCTTCCGTTTATACTGATTATTCTGGTGGTATCGCTGTCATTAAATAATTTTCAATTTGATTATAAAGCCGCGATTACACCTTTGGTTATGCTGTTATCTTCAGCAGGCGGAGGTGTTTTTGCAGTAAATCCATCAAGAAAAAAGAGGTAATTAATTACTGTGAAAACTTTGATTGCTACTAAAAGCTTTGATTTAAAAAGCTCATATTTTTATAAAAATAAAAACATTTTTATTCTCTTTATTATTATGATATCGGCAGTCATATCAGCTTTAATGCTATATGAAAGTAATGACGGTATCAGTATTTATAACAGAATTGCAGATATATTCGTAGAATATATACAGTTTACAAAAAATATCAGCAAACCTGATATTTTTTCAAGCTTGCTGATATCGGCATTTGTAAGTTACATTGCTGTTGTGTTGGTTTCCACAAGTATTATTTGCAGACCGTTCGTATATTTTGTTGTATTTTTTAAAATATTCGGTTTAAGTGCAGTATTGTTTACTTTATATTCGGAATTCGGACTTAATGGAATGGAGTATTCATTATTAGTAATGCTTCCGGGGAAATATCTGATGATATTATCTTTGCTCATTCTTGCTGATTCGTCATCGAAGATATGCAAAATATTAATGATAGATGTACAAAGTAAGTCTGATAAGATAAAAAAATATATTATAATACTAATAATTACCGCTTTAATTATGCTAATATCTGCTGTTATTGATTATTTTACATTAATTGCTTTTGCTGAATTGTTTGATTTTAGTTAATCGTTTTCCATTGAAAGGGGATTGCTCTTTGCAGCATCTCTCAGTTGTCTGCTGTCAATATGAGTGTATATTTCTGTTGTAGCTATATTTTCATGCCCGAGAACCTCTTTTAAAACCAAAACATCAACATTACCGTGTTGATACATAAGGGTCGCAGCGGTGTGTCTCAATTTATGCACTGAATAGTGTTGTCCGTTTAAACCTATAGCTTCAAGATATCTGTATACCATCAATTGTACAGCCTGCCGCCCCATTCTTTTGTTTAGTCTGCTTATGAAAAGAGCTTTTCTGTCTTCTCCTTTTAACTGATCTGCAGGTCTGACTCTTAAATATTTTTCAAGTGCAATAATACAAGCTTTATTAAGGAAAACCATTCTTTGTTTATTACCTTTACCTGTTACTATCATCGTTTGTTCATTCAGGTTTATATCACTTACATTGAGGTTTACAAGCTCGGCAAGTCGTAGTCCGCAGTTTAAAAATATAGTTAAAATACAATAATCACGTTCTTTGTTTGGCTCCTTAACACTTGCAAGAAGAGAACGGCTTTGTTCGAGTGTAAGGTATTTTGGGAGTTTTTTATCAGATTTTGCTACCTGAAGCTGTGAAACAGGATTCTGATCAATATAATGCATTTTATCTGCAATATATTTAAAAAATCCCCTTAACGAAGATGCTTTTCGTGCACGTGTGGTTTTGTTGTTTGTCCTGTCAGTGCTGCAGTAAATGATGAATTCCGTTACATCTTTAAGTGTAATTTTATTCATATAATTTGCATCTATATATGAAAGGTCAAAATTTTCTTCAAGATCAGCAGGGGAGGGGATATTCAATTCTCTGCTTACTAAAAATCTGAAAAACAATCTTAAATCTGATGTATATTCGTTTACCGTTAGTTCAGATCTTCCTTTTACTACAATCAGTTCAGTTATGTACTCGTCAACTAACGGTGGTAAAATTTCTCTGTTAATAAAGTTAGACATAATTTACTCCTTGAGTATATAAAATAAATTATAAAAGTTTTATATAGTAAAAAAATATTGAAATTTCTTCTAAATTTAATAATTTATAATATTAACT
>JAXJQQ010000029.1:0-5266 GCA_036311065.1 Acutalibacteraceae bacterium
GGCGTCGCTGAAAGGGTAGTTGTAAACGGCATTTTTGATTTTAACGAAACTGAAATTGAAAATGACCCCTCAAAGAAAATCGAGGATGATGCCGGTCCTGTTGCCTCTGCACCTGCTTGCGCACCCGCACCTCTGCCTGTGCGTAAAAAAGAAGCGGCACCTGTTTCCGGCGGAACATATAAAAGAGATTTCAAACGCTTCAGACCTGAGGAAAATGTATTTACTTATCCCGATAAGAATACAGGTGCAGTAAACGGTGCTGATGTAAGGTTTTCTGATGATGACCTTATTTCAGGAGGTGCTAAGCGTACTGCCGATGCCTTCGGCAATCCTACGGTTAATAAGCCTGCTGACAATGTATCAGACGGTATTCCTGAGGATTTTGAAGAAATTGATGAATATGATGAAATCTTCGATGATGTTGACGATGAATACGCTGACAGAAGGGCAGAGCTTTCCAATAAGGCTAAGAAGATAGTATCCGATGCGGCAGTATCAGCTGCTGCCGCGCGCAAAAAGAATATGGACGAGGTAAACAATTATGTTGAGGAGGTCAAGCCTAAAAAAGAGTATACTCTTCCGCCTATTGATTGCCTAAATGAGCCTAAATTCGGCACGGATGAAAACTTTGCCGAGGAAATGAAGCTTACTGCAAGAAAGCTTGTGGATGTTCTTAAAAGCTTTGGTGTTGAAACAAAGCTTATCGGTGTTTCAAGAGGTCCGTCCGTTACAAGGTACGAGCTTTCACCGGCACCCGGTGTAAAAATCAGTAAAATTACAAACCTTTCCGATGATATAGCACTCGGTCTTGCTTCATCGGGCGTTCGTATTGAAGCTCCCATTCCAAATAAATCCGCTGTGGGTATTGAGGTGCCCAATAAGAGCCGTGCAACGGTTACAATGCGTGAAATGATTTCCTCTGAGGAATATAAAAAGGGTAAAAACAGCGGTAAGCTTCTCAATGTTGCTTTAGGTAAGGATATTACGGGTAACATTACCTGTGCCGACCTTTCAAAGATGCCCCATCTTCTTATTGCGGGTACTACGGGCTCAGGTAAGTCAGTATGCCTTAATGTTATGATTGCAAGTATTCTTTATAATGCAACTCCTTCTCAGGTCAAGCTTCTTATGATTGACCCGAAGCAGGTTGAATTTACTGTTTATAACGGTATTCCTCATCTTCTTGTTCCTGTTATTTCCGATGCAAGAAAGGCAGCCGGCTCACTTGCCTGGGCAGTCGGTGAAATGGATTCAAGATATAAGATGTTCTCCAACTGTGCTGTGCGTGATATTGCTTCTTACAATAAATACGCTCAGGAGCATCCTGAACTTAATTTACAGTATATGCCTCAGATTGTGATTTTCATTGACGAGCTTAATGACCTTATGATGGTATCACCCAAAGAGGTTGAGGATTCAATCTGCCGCCTTGCACAGAAGGCAAGAGCCGCAGGTATGCACCTTGTTGTTGCAACTCAGCGTCCCTCTGTTGATGTTATCACGGGTATCATCAAGGCTAATATTCCTTCAAGAATTTCACTTTCGGTTTCTTCACAGGTGGACTCAAGAACAATTCTTGATGCTATCGGTGCTGAGAAGCTTCTCGGTAACGGTGATATGCTGTTTAATCCCGTCGGTATGTCTAAGCCCGTCAGAATTCAGGGAGCATATCTTTCAGATCTTGAAATTGAAAAGATTGTTACCTATATCAAGCAGCAGGAAAATGCTGAATACGATAACGGTATTATGGAAGAAATTGAAAAGAATGCCGTTGCCGATACTAAGAAAAAATCCTCAGGTGCCGTTGCTTCCGACGATGATGACAGTCAGTATGATGTTCTTATTGAGGATGCAATGAATGTTGTAACTGAGCTTAATTCTGCGTCAACAACAGTAATTCAGCGTAAGCTGTCTGTCGGATATGCTAGAGCCGCAAGGATTATGGATCAGCTTGAACAGCTCGGTTATATTTCACCCGCTGAAGGCAATAAGCCCAGAAGAGTGCTTGTTACAAGAGCACAGTTTCTCGAAATGAAGGCCGGAGCGGAAGCTGTTTCAAGCGACGATTTCGATGTATTATCTGACTGAATAATCAGGGGTGTAATATGAATAATTTTTTACCTCTTACAAAGCAGGATGCAATAAAAAGAGGATGGGATGAGGTCGACTTTGTTTATGTTATCGGTGATGCATATGTTGACCACCCATCTTTCGGCCCTGCAATAATTTCCCGTGTGCTGGAGCATAACGGGTTTACGGTCGGTATTATTTCGCAGCCTGATTGGCACAGTACCGATGATTTCATGGAATACGGAAAGCCGAGACTCGGCTTTTTCGTTTCTTCCGGCAACATTGACTCGATGGTTGCCCATTACACTGCTGCAAAGAAAAAACGCAGTGACGATGCTTATACCCCCGGCGGTAAAGCAGGTGCGAGACCTGACAGAGCGGTTATAGTTTACTGTAACCGTATCCGTGAGGCCTACGGTGATATTCCGATAATTATCGGTGGTCTTGAAGCCTCGCTTAGACGCTTTGCACATTATGATTACTGGGACGATAAAATCAGAAGGTCTGTTATATTTGACTCTCAGGCCGACCTTATTTCCTATGGTATGGGCGAAAAACAAACCGTTGAAATTGCCGAAAGGCTGCGTAACGGTGAGCATATATCTGAGCTAAGGGATATAAGAGGTACCTGCTATGTTTGTGATGTAACTGAAACTCCTCTTACGGGAGCTGAATGTCCCTCATATGAAAATGTAGTTAAAAATAAAAGGGAATATGCTGTTTCCTGCCGTATTCAGCAGGATGAGCAGGATCATATAAGAGGAAAAATCGTAAAGCAGCGTCACGGCAACAAAATGCTTGTTCAGAATCCTCCTATGGCACCGCTCTCGACTCAGGAGCTTGACGAAATTTATGCTCTGCCCTTTATGAGAACCTATCATCCTTCTTACGAAGCGCTCGGCGGCGTGCCGGGAATTGAAGAGGTGCGCTTTTCAATTACTCATAACAGAGGTTGCTTCGGCGGATGTAATTTCTGCTCAATAGCCTTTCATCAGGGAAGATATGTTACCTCAAGGAGTAAGGAGTCAATCTTGAAAGAGGCTGAGCTTCTCACAACCCTTCCCGACTTCAAGGGATATATTCACGATGTCGGAGGTCCTACTGCAAATTTCAGACGCCCCTCCTGTGATAAACAGATAAATGCCGGCCTTTGTAAGGGTAAAAAGTGCCTTGCACCGAAGGTTTGTCCGGCACTCATTTCTGACCACGGGGAGTATGTTGATATTCTCCGCTCATTGAGAAAAATCAAGGGTGTTAAAAAGGTGTTCATCCGTTCGGGTATCAGGTATGACTATATGCTGCGTGATGAGGATGAAACCTTTTTTAAAGAGCTTATCCGTTATCATGTCAGCGGTCAGCTTAAGGTTGCGCCCGAGCATTGCTCAGCTATGGTGCTTGAAAAAATGGGTAAGCCTTATATTGACACTTATGTCAATTTCTCAAAAAGATATTTTGAATTGAGTAAAAGTGTAGGTAAGGAGCAATACCTTGTGCCTTACCTTATGTCGTCTCATCCCGGCTCAAGACTTGAGGAGGCAATCGAGCTTGCCTGCTTCCTTAAAAAGCGAAATATCCGTCCTGAGCAGGTTCAGGATTTTTACCCGACACCGGGAACAATCTCAACCTGTATGTTTTATACCGGTCTTGACCCTTACACAATGAAAGAGGTCTATGTTGCGAAAACTCCCGAGGAAAAGGCGATGCAAAGAGCACTTCTGCAGTATTACAACCCCGCTAATAAGCAGACAATTATAAAAGCTCTGAAAAAAGCAGGAAGGTACGACCTTATAGGCACCTCAGAGAAATGCCTCGTTGCACCGGATAAAAGCTTCGGCATCAATAATAAATATAATAACGGCAATAAAAAGAAAGGCGGCAGTCCTTATGGCAAAACGAAAAAGAAAAAATAAAAAGAGCTTGCTCCTTTCGTTTGTTGTAATCATATTACTTTTGCTTGGCATCGGTGTTGAGAAGGATGGCGGTATTGACACCAACCCTTATTCCGCTTCAGATGCCTATGTGCATTTTATAGATGTCGGTCAGGGCTCATCAACCTTGATTCAGATAGGTGATAAAGGAATTCTTATTGACGCCGGTGAAAAGGAATACGGCGATTATGTTGTTGAATACATCGATTCCTGCGGTATAAAGGAGCTTGAATATGTTATTGCATCTCATCCTCATTCCGATCATATCGGCGGTATGACTGATGTTATCGAAGAATGCAAAATAGGTGAATTCATTATGCCTGAGCTCACTGAAATTAATATTCCCACTACCAAGGTATATGAAAGAATGATAAGCGCTCTTTTAGAAAGGGATGTTGATGTTACAGCTGCCAAGGTCGGAGACAGCTTTATTACGGAAGGCATCACAATGAAAATTCTTGGTCCCTATGAGCAGACGGAAGACCTTAACGATATGTCAGTTATCTGCAAAGCCACTGTTAACGGTGTAGATTTTATGATTCTCGGCGATGCAGAAAAGGGTGAGCTTTCCTCTGTTTATAACAATGTTAACGCCGGCTATGAAAGTGATGTAATAGCTATGGGACACCACGGTAGCAGTACTTCGATCTACAAATCTTTTCTTAATGCTGTCAATGCTGACACAGCGGTTATATCCTGCGGTAAGGATAATTCCTACGGACACCCTCATAAGGAAGCGCTGCAGTATATTAAAAATAACGGTATGACGCTTTACAGAACCGATTATGACGGTGATGTTGTTTTCAGATGTGCCGGCGGTGAATATGAAAGGGTTGATTACTGATGAATTATGCGGTTGATCGCATCGAAGAGGGGATAGCTGTTCTTGAAACGGAAGAAATGACTCACATCAGTATTTCCGTGGAAAAGCTGCCTCCGGGCATAAAAGAAGGCACTGTACTTTCCTTTGACGGTGTCAATTACATTATTGATAACGAGGCCGAAGCTGAAAGAAAAAAAGCAATGCTTAATAAACAGATGCTTTTGTTTAAAAAGACAAAAAAAGATTAAAAAATTTATGGAAATTGCTTGACTTTTTAAATTCGTTTGTGATATACTCATCAAGATAACGCACGCAAGGGGATTGGTATGCCCGTTTCGCCCCGTCGGGGTGTGCTTACCTTGGAACCTGCGGTGGTTAAAAAACAAAAGGAGGACATAACAATGTCAGTAGTATCAATGAAACAGCTTCTTGAAGCCGGTGTACA
>JAXJQQ010000030.1:0-6639 GCA_036311065.1 Acutalibacteraceae bacterium
GAGTGCCAAGTAAATATGCGAGAGTGGCGGAATCGGCAGACGCGCACGTTTGAGGGGCGTGTGGGGCAGCTCGTACGGGTTCAAGTCCCGTCTCTCGCACCAAAACTCAGTAGCCAGAAGGTTGCTGAGTTGTTTTTTTATCTTTTTTCTTAAAGCGACAAGGGGCTTGAACCCTAAGAGGGTGAGAAGCGTAAAAAAACAATCCGGTGGATTGTTTTTAGCTTCGAAGTCCGAAGTCGGGTACCGAATGCGAAGCATTGGGTCGACAAGGATGCAGGATTTGCGAAGCAAAGCCGTGTCCCGTCTCTCGCACCAAAACTCAGTAGCCAGAAGGATACTGAGTTGTTTTTTTTATCTTTTTTCTTAAAGTGGCAAGAGACTTGACATGACTTATGAACATATTTATAATTAATTTATATCTTGTATGAGAAATTGTGCAATTGGCAGTTAAGGTGTAATAATTGTACTTTTTTCGGCTTGCCTTACAGATAAAAAAGGAGAATTAATTATGATGAAAACAAAAACCGGAAAGAACGCCTCGGGGCTTACTCTGAAGCATAAAATCGGTTACGGCCTCGGTGATGCAGGCGGATGTATGACCTTTGCAATTATGGGAAGCACCTTTGCAATGTATTGCACCGATGCTCTTAAGGTTGATACTGAGCTGCTTGCTGTTCTGCTTGTGATCTGGAATGTGTGGGACTTTATAAATGACCCTCTTATGGGTGCATTTATGGATAAAGCTTTTGCTAAAAAGCACAATCCCAAGGGTAAATTCCGCCCATGGCTTTTAAGAAGTGCCCCGCTTATCTGTGTGAGCTTTATTGCACTCTGGTCTGTGCCTTCGCTTTTTGAAGGTCTCTCACTTGTTTGTGTTCTTTTCGGATTAAAGATAATCTATGAAGGCACTTATACTATGTTCAATATTCCTATGGGCTCCTTGCTTTCTGCTATGGCTGATAATGATAAGGACAGAGCAACGCTTTCTTCTGCACGCGGCTTCGGCTCAGCAGTAGGCAATGCAATTCCCGTAATGCTTATGCCTATGCTTATTAAAAAGTTCGGTCAGACCAATTCAACAGGTTATGCTCTTGGTGCTGTTATCTGTGCTGTTATCGGCTTTGTTATGTGTCTTGGTCATTATGCTATGACGGAAGAAAGAACATCTTGTGTAAACGAGGACCAGGCTCAGCAGAACATAAAGATTACTGATATTCTTAATGTTTTCCGTGTGAACAGACCTTTCCTCGCTCTTTGTATTCACGGCCTTTGTATCTGCACAATGCAGTATGTGAATAACACTATTACCAATTATATGTTCTCGGCAGTTTATGACGACCTTGCCCTTGTTACATACGGCTCCATAGTTTCTGCACCATTTATGATGGTGACTCTTTTAGGCGGTCCTTTCTTTGCTAAAAAGTACGGCCTTGAAAGATTTATCCGCTTCGGACTTCTTATCGGTGCTGTTATGTATATCGGTCTTTTCGGAATGCATATGGTTATGGAAGTCAACCCTTATGTACATATGATTATCAGCAACTGCGCCATGGGTCTTGCAAGTGTATCCATTTATATGCAGTGGGGACTTGTAAGTGAGGCTATTGATTATAATGAAATGCTTACGGGCAAAAGAACGGAAGGCTCTATTTACGGCACATTCAATCTTTCACGCCGTGTAGGTCAGACTATAGGTAACTCCGCAACTGTTCTTATGCTCGGCTGGACAGGCTATAATGCTGACCTTACAGTTCAGTCGGCCGCTACCGTTTCGGGAATAAAATTTATAGCAGTGCTTCTGCCCGGTATTTTTGTTCTCGGTTCATGGGCAGCATTCAGATTCCTGTGGAATATGGACAGTGAAACGAGAAATAAAATAGACGAATTCAAAAAAGCACAGAAGGAACAGTAATTATGCAAAAAATAATTTCAACTCCCTGCGGCAAAATCAAAGGAACGGTATCAGACGGAGTGATTGATTTCAAGGGTATACGTTATGCCACTTGTAAAAGATGGACATACCCTGAAATCATTGCAGAGTGGGACGGTGTCTATGATGCCACGGCATACGGAAGCTGCTCCTATCAGCCAAGAGCCTTTTATAACGAAGAGGAAAACCCGGGTAAGATATTTTATTATAACGAGTTCCGTAAGGGAGAAACCTATGGCTATGACGAGGACTGTCTCTTTCTTAACATCCGTACTCCTGAAAACGCCACACCTGACAGTAAGCTTCCCGTTTTAGTTTATATTCACGGTGGGGGATTTACGGGCGGCTGCGGTCACGAAAAGCACTTTGACGGAGCTGTATGGGCAAAAAAAGGTGTTATCTGCGTAACTGTCAACTACCGTCTCGGACCTATGGGCTTTCTATGCCTTCCCGAGCTTGAAGCAGAAGCAGGACATACGGGGAATTACGGACTTTATGACCAGATAGCTGCCATCAGCTGGGTAAAGGCTAACATTTCAGCCTTTGGCGGTGACGGTGACAAAATTACGGTTATGGGACAGAGTGCAGGTGCTATGAGTGTACAGCACCTGTGTCAGAGTGATTTTACTGACGGACTTTTCCGTTCGGCGGTTATGTCCAGCGGAGTCGGAATGGGCTCCTTTATGACAAGCACACCGGAAAAGAAATATGACTTCTGGAAACAGGTTATGAAAAACACTGGTGCAGAAACACTTGAAGAGTTCAGAAATGTACCCGCTGAGACTCTTTTCCGTGAATGGAAAAAGGTCAAAGGCTCTGCTATGTCAGCAGTTCCCGTTAAAGACGGAATACTCATTAAGGATAAGCCCTCTGTAAAAAATATTCCTTATATGGTCGGCTCCACGAGTCACGATATGGCTCCTGCCATCCTTTATCTTATGACTGAAAGCTGGGCAAAGAAAAACGGTGCATATATGTGGATGTTCGGAAGAATGCTTCCCGGTGACGATAAGGGAGCCTGGCACAGCAGCGACTTGTGGTATTGGTTCGGTACCATTCATAACTGTTGGAGACCTATGACAGAAAAAGATTACTTTCTGAGTGATATAATGTCATCTTATCTTTGCAATTTTGTAAAAAACGGTAATCCGAACGGAGAAGGACTCATTTCTTGGGAAAAGTGCAAAGGCAGCAAAAGCATAATGTGCTTTGGTGACAGTATGGCACTGCAAGGTAAAGTTAAAATGAATAAGCTTATTAAAACTACTCTTACCAATAAGCCGGTAGGTGAATAAATAATTAAAAGCACGGATTATCTTTTCATAATCCGTGCTTTTAATTTTTTTAACCTATCTCAATTCTGAAGCATATAGGCAAATCATTTCTGAATTCACCTTCAATATTGATTTTCAATCCTTCTTCGTCTCTCTCATAGCTGAGCTTTTCATTACTGCCTAAAAGCTCAACGCTTTCAATCAGATAATCGTGGGGGTTATGCTTTCTGAGAGTTCTTATTGTAACCTCATTTGACGGTCTCATCTGGAATGCATAAAGGTAGCCGTTTTTGTAGGTGAATCGGAAATCCTCGTTGGTGAATTTCTTTTCGTCACCGTCCTTGAAAAAGCCTTCTTCAGCGTTTACCTTTCCCTCACCGAAGGTTTTCCAGAAGGTGGTGCCGTAAATGCCTTCTCCGTTTATGCTGAGCCATTCACCCATTGTTCTGAGAACTTCTGTTTCCTCGTCGGTTATTGTACCGTCAGGCTTAGGACCTATGTTTATAAGAAGGTTACCGTTTTTGGAAACTATATCAACAAGGTCACAGATAACCTGCCTTGCACTTTTGTATTCATTATCCTTACGGTAGCCCCAGGAGCCTTTGCCTATTGCCGTATCAGTCTGCCAATAAATGGGGGATATGCCTGAAAGAGCACCCCGCTCAACATCAAAGGTTGCAACGGTAGGGGGGAATGCCTCGTGCTTATGGTTAATTGTTACCTCCTTGCCCCATTCCTCGGCACGGTTGTAATAGTAAGCCGCAAGCTTTTTAAGGTAAGGCTTGAAGGAGTGATTGTGAATCCACCAATCAAAATAAAGAACTGAGGGTTGATATTTGTCAATAAACTCGCAGGTGCGCACAAGCCAGTCCTGAAGCCATTCCTCACTTGCACCCTCGGTGTAGGTATCCTCTGTGGTAAGACCTAAGTTTTCACTGTTCCATCCCTCGTTATATACGGCAGGACCGTAAAAATCACGGTAATTATCATCGTTAACATCACTGTCAAAGGTTCTGCCAAGGTTCATAAAAAAGTAATGCTCAGCACGATGGGTTGAAGCACAGAGTGTAAGACCCTGTTTTTCACATTCTGTCTTAAGCTCGCCCACAACGTCACGACAGGGTCCCATTTCCTTTGAGTTCCAACGGTTGAACTCGGTATCATACATAGCAAAGCCATCGTGATGCTCAGCAACAGGCATAACATATTTTATACCTGCTTTTTTAAAAAGAGAAACCCATTTTTCTGCATCAAATTTTTCGGCCTTGAACATAGGAATAAAATCCTTATAGCCGAAATCCTTCTGGTCGCCGTAGGTTTTTCTGTGGTATTCAAATTCACGCACTCTTTTATCGTACATGCTTCTTGAGTACCATTCACTGCCGTAGGCGGGCACACTGTAAATACCCCAGTGAATAAACACACCTAATTTATCGTGCATATACCAATCGGGTACCTTGTGGTGCGAAAGTGAGCTCCAATCGGGTTTATATTTACCATTCTTGTTAACTTCATCAATAAGCTTAAGATATTCCTGAGCGGTCATTCATATTCCTCCTGAGTTTATCAGTTTTCTCTTACAATATATCATACCTTTTTATGAGAATCAATATAAGCTTATGTAATTTTTCTTTACAGAATAATCAGGTTATGATATTATATATAAAATAAAATCAGTGAAAGGTGAGTCATAATGAAATATATCAATATTGACCGTGAAAAGTGTATCGGCTGCGGTAAATGTGTAAAGGACTGTGTATCAGAAAAAATAAAGCTTGTTGACGGCAAGGCAGAGTTTATTTATGAACGCTGCATTCAGTGCGGTCACTGCTATGCAATCTGTCCCGTAAAAGCCGTTTCAATGGCTAACTACCCGGATGCAAAGGATGAAAAGCCTCTGGATATTACTGAGCTTGACAGTGACAGGCTTCTTTCAGCAATGAAAAGCCGCAGAACAATCCGTCAGTTCAAAAATAAGGAAGTTACCGATGAAATGATAGAAAAAATCATTGAAGCAGGCAGATACTGTCCTACGGGCACAAATGCTCAGGATTTTTCCTTCACCGTTATAAAAAACAGCCTTGCTGAAATTGAAAAGGAAGCCGTTAAGTTTTTCCGTTTCGGACAGAAGGCAATAACACCTTTTTCAAGCTATATCAAAAATACCACAATTGACGATAAATTCTTTTTCAAGGGAGCACCTGTTGTAATTGTTGTAAGCGGTAAGGGCGATACAAGTGCCTGCCTTGCTTCATCTTATATGGAGCTTATGGCTGAGAGTATGGGGCTCGGTGTTCTTTACAGCGGATTTTTTGTTGCTGCCGCAAAGCTTAACAGAAAAATCGGCTCAATGCTGAAGCTCGAAAAAGGCTACAGCCCCGTAACAACCCTTGTTATCGGCTGGCCTGATGTTGAATATGAAAGAATACCGCCTCGTAACGAAGCAAAAATAAACATTATATAAAGAAGATAGCAGAGCTACGGCTCTGCTATCTCTTTTTGTTTTTTTAATCAACAATGAATGCTTGTGCAAATGTTGTTTTAGGTGCCTCTGTTGTTTTCGGAGCTTCAAGCTCTGCCTGAGTTACTATCAGAGCCTCTCTTAGATTTTCACCGGTTGAAAGTCTGTGCTCAATAATCTTGTAGTCGTCAATGGTGTAAAGCAGGTCGCCTATATAAGTGCCTCTGAAATTATTTGCATAGATGTCCGAATCGTGTATAAAGCCCTTTATTTCAGAAAGCTTGTTATCAGTGTATTTTATAACGGCAAAGCTCTTAACCTCTGTTGTGCCTGAGCTGTAAGAGATTACGGGAATACCGATAATATTTTGCTGAGGGTAATGGATAAGTGCCTTCGGCTCGTAGTTTACATCCGTGGAGCTGTTTATTATCACAAACTCATCAAGGAGTATGGGCTTAGTCATATCGGATATATCAAAAAGTGCAATTTTAAGGTTGTTTATCTTTGCATTTTCTTCGTCTCCGTCATAGCCTATTCCCATAAGCACGCTGTCACTGAGGGGATGAAGGTAGGTTGAATAGCCGGGTAGCTTAAGCTCACCCGTCATTTTCGGTGCGGTCGGGTCTGAAAGGTCAAGGGCGTAAAGGGGATCCGTCTGACGGAAGGTTACAACATAACCTTTTTTGCCCATAAATCGTACCGCCTTGATTTCTTCATTATCATTAAGATTTTCCGATTCACCTATAACCTCTAAGCCTTCATTGAGAACATATACCTTGTTTACCTGCTTGTAGGTTGTGTAATCATAGTATATTGTTGCGGCTCTCAGATAACCCTCGTATTCGTCAAATGAGTAGTTATCCTTAAAATAACCGTTTACTTTGCCCTTTGCCTTGCAGAGTATCTCGGTACCGTTAAGGCTGAATGAGGTGATGTTTGTTTTTTCTGTTTTTTCTTCGTATACAGTGTTCAGA
>JAXJQQ010000031.1:0-3628 GCA_036311065.1 Acutalibacteraceae bacterium
TATTTCAGACGTAAGAAAATCCCGACGGGCAACAAGGTCTTCCTTTGCCGTCGGGTCTTTGCATCTTCTTATCTGATTGTAAATTTTGTTGCGCTGAGTTTTAAGCTCCTCCATACGGATGTCTGTCCTCGAAATAAATTTATCCACCTCTGCAAAGTCATAAAGCTTTTCATTTATTGCAAGCTCAATCTGCTTGTGCATAAACTCAATCCTCGGTGCAGAGTATTTCATCTTCGGTGAAAATGGATGAGGATTGCAGTTATTCTTTTCAGCTATTGCTCCCACAAATAATAGAGCAAGAAAGAAAAGTGAAATGACAGGTGCACCGAGCACAGCACCACCTACAAGCAGTTTTGAAAAATCTGAAACAGTTCTGTTAAAAGTTTCAGGATGTCGGTAATGCTTTGCTGATTCCTTGAACTCATAACCTCTGTAATTGAAAACAAAGATTTGATTTTTAAGATAGTTATTCGCACGGGTGTAGTTATAAAAATTTTCATCCACCTCATAAAGACGCTGATGATTAATCCTATCCCAAAGACTTTCATAAGAATATTCATCACCAAGGTTTGAAAGCTTAACGCCGTGCTTGTCGGTACGGTAACCAATCTTTCCGTCATCAAACCAATAACCCTTCTGACTCATAATTCTGAAAAACTGTTTTATACTTCTGCTTCTCGGAATAGCGTAATCAATATCTTCACGCATATAATCATATTTTGTTTTGATATCTTTCTGCTTTGCTTTGTAAACATTGTAGGGTATGCGTTTGCCTTTAGGATTTTTAATAACAGACAGCCCGTGCTCAAGACAGATTTCATCACTCGTCTTTCTGAACAGACGGTACATCGCTCTGTCTTCATTCATCTTTCTTCCGTCAGTCATTGAAACTGAATTGATGACGATATGGCAGTGAACACAGTTAGCATTAAGGTGGGTGGCAACAACCATCTCATAATCAGCTCCCCACATCTTATTCGCAACCTCCATTGCAACCTGCTGTGCTTCTTCGGGTGTAACCTCTCCCGGCTTGAAAGAAATATAAGCGTGATAGGCAACAATACCTCCCGTCTTTCCATACATTTCTTTTGTATCAATCATCTGCTGTGCAGCAATGTCAGGGGCACAGTTAATGCCGTCAACAAGAAGTCTTTGTTCGCTTTCAAGATTTGTTTTATCCTTGTCAGCGGCATAGTGAAGTGAAGAAACAAGGTCAGAATATTTTGAAAGATCAGTTTTGCTTTTATTAGCAGCGTAAGACACAACCTGATGAATGTTATTTTTTATCGGCCATATTCTTGTAACTGCCATTATTCAAATCTCCCTTTTCCCGGTTTAAAATATTTGGCAATATCCGATTCGAGAGAACGCACCTCAGATAAAACTTCCTTGCATTCAGCACGGTCAATGAAGCCGATTGCATTAACTTTAGCAGTAAGCTGATTAAGATTAGTACCGACTCTGCGAAGCTCAATAATGAACTGTTTGTAATCAACAGGCGGAGCTTCAACAAGCCTCGTACCTAAAATCATAGCTCTGATAATTTTGCTTCGGTCAGTTTTCATAACCTTACAAAATTTGTTTAACACTTCGTTTTCTTCTTCACTGAGATAGACATGAAAATCAATTTCACGTTTACGTTTTGACATATGAATTCTCCTTTCTTTGATTTTTGTGTTGGGGGTGTTGGTAAAAACGCTCTGTTTTTACGGATTTGCGGATACAAATCCAATGCTTGCTAAACTTCGGACCAAAATCCAAATTATTAAAGCAAGCATCGGTTTGTCCTCGTTTAATTACCTGCCGCATAAGAAAAGGCGAGCTGTTCAGGCTCGCTTTCTTCAGTGACTATTATCTTACCGGGACCAAATGGTAACTCTTCATCAGTTTCTTCTTCGGTTGGTAAGCTTTTGTTAAATGCTTCCTTTGAAATGCAGATAAGCCTCTTTGGTGTACCGAACACTCTGACATTCCTTGTGCATTCTCCCTTTGAACAGATACTTATACCTTCATTCTTAAGAGCTTTGATTAAGGCTTTCTGTGTTAAAGGAAAGTGTTCACCGACATCGTTACATGATTTTATAACCGCCGCATAAGCTGCATCGGATTCGAAATAAAAGTTTTCATCGTCATAATAACCGACAAGGTTTCTCGGCATATCAATAGGTCTTATCATACGCTCAACAAGATTTACTTTACCTACATCAATAAGACAGCGAAGCTTACGGATAAATATTTCTGTCGGCTGTTCTGTTTCCGTGAGTGCCTGCTGTGACACGGCGAGCCTTAATAAAATTTCGTCAAGCTCTTTTAACATTTCAACTTTCTGTTCATAGGTGATACTTTCATAGTACGAAAGCGTTTCACAATAAAGTTCAAAGCCGATTCTTATGTTTGCAAGATCGTCACATAATCTTGGTCTGATATGAAAATTCATTTCATCAGCTTTGCATTTGTAAAACTTTCTGTTAGCAAGAAAACCGCTTTTGAGTTTTTCTAAAAGCTCTTTCACTCCGTTTTCTTTGTCAAGAAATTTTGCCTTCAACATTTCAGTTGCAAGGAAAGTAAAGTGGGATAATGTTCCTTCCTCCGCTTCCTTCTGATACCTTGTCAGCTCCTTAAGGTTAATGTCACCGGGCTTAAGCTCAAGAGAAAGAAATCTTGCGACACCGCTTTCACCCACATTGGGAAGATACTCTGCAGTCATTATCACATTACACTGCGGTCTTTTGGCGGCTCTCTGTCTTCCGCTTTTATCAAGAGCACCTCTTGCTTCTCTGTTACATATACCTCGTATGAGCGCCTGAGTGGTTGCATCCTGTGCCGATTGTTCTCTGCCTGAGCCGGGATGATAATCGTCAATGATAACCGCACAGTCCTTAAGAGTGAAGCAATAGTTCAATATACTCTTGGGTGTATCGCGGAAATTCATCGGGATATTATCTTCATTGAACCTGCCGAAAAGGGAATTGATTAATAGTGACAGTGTTGTTTTCATCGAGCCTGTTTTGCCGTAAAGCATAATAACCGTTTTAGTTTCCTTACCCGCCTTTGCCATAAAGGTACCGAGTATACTAACCAATGTGTAAGAAAGCATAGGAAACATAATTTCTTTCGGTGCTACTGAATATGGCAAAGCTTTCATAAGGTTCATTGTCTCTGTTATGTCTGCATCTGTTTTAAATGAATAACCCTTTGTCTTTTCCGTTAGCTCAACCTCTGCGTTACTGTTACCGGGCATACAGAACTGCCAACCCGTTGCAGTTTCCCACCAGCCTGTTGTACCGTAAATAGTTTTTGCCTCTGCATATTTTGCCGTTGACTGAATAGCCTGACGGAGATTGTCACGGTTACCGTAGCCTGATTCAATAACACAGTTGATACCCCAATGCTCCTGCGCCCAATCAAGCTGTGCAAAATTTTTCAGGGGTACTGTGATTTTGCGAAGTTCATTACCTTTTTCATCTGTGCCGACAATAGAAAGGAATCTTTCGTTCTCGGCTCCGTTAGTGCAGGTAATATCCTCGGTTATCCTTGCAAGGAAATTGCTGAGCTTGATATTTACCGGCTTACCGTTTATCGTCTTTTCAATATACAGTGAGTTGTTATATGCAAAGAACGGGTCTGA
>JAXJQQ010000032.1:0-6437 GCA_036311065.1 Acutalibacteraceae bacterium
GATTTCGATAGCAAACATTAAAACTATTCGTTTGACTAATACTGAAAAGTATTATATACTATGTTACAGAAATAAGCAAGTACTTGGTAAAACCTAATTATTATCAAATTTTATTTTATGTAAGGAGTTTTTGTTATGAAAAAGGTATTATCTCTTATGTTGGCACTTGTTATGTGCGTAGGTTGTTTATCGCTCACCGGTTGTTCAGGTGACAGTTCAGAGGGTGCAAAGTACAAAATCGGTATTGTTCAGCTTGTTGAGCATGTAGCTCTCGACGCTGCAACAGAAGGCTTCAAGCAGGCAATTATTGACGAGCTTGGCGAAGATGCGGTTGAATTTGATTTCCAGAATGGTCAGAACGATCCAAATACATGTTCAACCATCGCAAATCAGTTTGTTTCCAACAATGTTGATTTAATTATGGCAAATGCTACTCCTGCTCTTCAGGCAGCGGCAGCAGCAACAGGCGATATTCCGATACTCGGTACCTCTGTTACAGAATATGGTGTAGCTCTTGAAATTAAGAACTTCAATGGAACTGTAGGCGGAAACATTTCAGGTACATCTGACCTTGCTCCTCTTGATAAGCAGGCAGAAATGATTACCCAGTGGTGTCCGGATGCTAAGAATGTTGGTCTTCTTTACTGCTCAAAAGAAGCAAACAGCCAGTATCAGGTAGATGTTGTTAAGGCAGAGCTTGAAAAGAAAGGTCTTACAGCTACATTATATCCTTTCACAGATTCCAATGACCTTGCTCAGATTTGCACAACTGCAGCAGACAAATCAGATGTAATCTATGTTCCAACAGATAATACTGTTGCAGAAAACACAGGAATTATTGATAACATCTGCGAACCTAAGAAGATCCCTGTAATTGCAGGCGAAGAAGGTATTTGTTCAGGATGCGGTATTGCAACACTTTCTATCAGCTACTATGACCTTGGATACACAACCGGTAAGATGGCGGTTAAGATTTTGAAAGACGGTGCTGACATTTCTACAATGCCTATCGAATATGCAGAAAAACAGACTCCTAAATACAATAAGCAGAATTGCGAAGCTTTAGGAATTACACCTCTTGATGGATATACAGCTATTGAAGAAAATTAATTATTAAATTTTCGGCCGGAGGGAATATATTTCTCTCCGGCTAACAAAGTTTTAGTGGGTGAATGAAATGGAAATTATATCACAACTTATAAATGCTTTACCTGGTTCTTTTTCGCAAGGACTTATATGGGGCATTATGGCTATCGGTGTTTATATCACATACCGAATATTAGATGTAGCAGATCTGACTGTTGATGGCTCCTTTGCGACAGGCGGTGCGGTTGCAGTCATACTTATTTTAAACGGATGTAATTTGTGGCTTGCAATGTTACTTGCATTTGTTGCAGGTCTTTTGGCAGGTGCTATAACAGGACTTTTGCATACTTGTATGGGAATTCCTGCGATTTTATCGGGAATACTGACACAGCTTGCACTTTATTCCATAAACCTTAAAATAATGGGCAAAGCAAATCAATCTATAAATGTTAATCAGACAGACCTCCTTGTTTCGCTTCGTTGGGTTAAGGAGTTTGCATTCCATAATCCGCTCATAACAGTAGGAGTGGTTTTAGTTATTTTGATTGCTCTTTTATACTGGTTCTTTGGAACTGAAATGGGTTGCGGAATAAGAGCAACAGGAACAAATCTAAATATGAGCCGTGCGCAAGGTATTAACACAAACCTAAATAAAGTTCTTGGTATTATGCTTTCAAACGGACTTGTGGCATTTTCAGGAGCTTTTCTTGCTCAGTATCAGGGCTTTGCTGATGTTAAAATGGGACAGGGCGCAATCGTTATCGGTCTTGCCGCAGTTATCATAGGCGAAGCATTGTTCGGTAAAATATTCAAAAACTTTGCATTAAGACTTTTGTCAGTTGCGTTTGGTTCGATTATCTATTATATTGTAATTCAAACGGTTATCACTTTGGGAATGGATGCAAACCTCTTGAAGCTTCTTTCAGCAGCGATTGTTGCAATCTTCCTTGCTGTTCCGTATTGGAAAGGACAGTATACTCAAAAGCATATGAGAAAACATAAAGGGGGTAAAGTAAATGCTTAATATATCAGATGTTGAAAAAACTTTTAACCCCGGAACAATAAATGAGAAAAAAGCATTAAACGGAATTAACCTTCATCTTGCAAAAGGCGATTTTGTAACGGTTATTGGCGGCAACGGTGCAGGAAAATCAACCATGCTTAATATGATTGCAGGCGTATATCCCGTAGATTGCGGAAGCATTGTTATTGACGGTGTTGATATCACACATTTACCTGAATACAAAAGAGCAAAATATTTGGGCAGAGTTTTTCAGGATCCCATGACTGGAACTGCTGCTGATATGCAGATTGAAGAAAATCTTGCACTTGCCGCAAGACGCGGAAAAAGAAGAACTCTAAGGGCTGGTATTACATCAAAAGAAAGAGCAGAATACAAAGAGCTTCTTAAAATTCTTGGTTTGGGACTTGAAAATAGACTGACTGCAAAGGTTGGGCTTCTGTCAGGCGGACAGAGACAGGCTTTAACTTTGCTTATGGCAACACTTAAAAAACCAAAGCTTTTGCTTCTTGATGAGCATACTGCGGCTCTTGATCCTAAAACTGCAAAGAAGGTTTTGGAAATCACCGATGAAATTGTTTCAAAGGATAATCTTACAACACTAATGATTACTCATAATATGCACGATGCAATCGAATACGGAAACCGCCTTATTATGATGCACGAAGGCAGAATAATTGTTGATGTTTCCGGAGAGGAAAAGAAAAAACTTACTATTCCCGAGCTTCTTGAATTGTTTGAAAAAGCAAGTGGAAGCGAATTTGCAAATGACAAGGTTATGCTTTCAAATAAGACAAAATAAAATCAGAAGGAAAGAATTATGAACACGAATCTCTTTAACTTAAATAAATACTATAGCTTTGGTGTAGCTTATTATTTTGGCTATGCTTATCTTGCTATTGAAAAATTTATTAAGAAATTAACGAGTGAGTAGTAGAAATTCCTTAAACTGTGTATAAAAATGCATTAAAGTCTCACTTGCGAAAAATTCAAGTGGGACTTTATTTTTTGAAAATTTTGAGCGAAGGTGACAATATATGATAGTGGATGTAAGCAAGAAAGTATTGATAGTAGGACTTGGACTTTTGGGAGGAAGTTATGCAAGGGGATTAAAGCGATTTGGATTTCATATAAGTGCTATTACAAAAGAACAAAGTTCTATAGATTATGCCATTAACGAAGGTATAATTGACGAAGGCACAACAGAGCTTGATGAAAGAATAATCGGCGAAGCAGACCTCGTGATATTTGCTCTTTACCCGCATGTGTTTATTGAATGGATTGAGCAGAATCAGCACCTGCTTAAAAGTGGTTCTATCATAACAGATGTAACAGGTGTTAAAGGAAGCATAGTATATAAGATTCAGGATATGCTGAGATCTGATGTAGAATTTATTGCCGCTCATCCGATGGCAGGCCGTGAGGTTTCGGGAGTTGAAAACAGTACTGAAAGGATATTTCAGGGTGCAAACTACATAGTAACTCCAACGCCAAAAAACACTCCTGAAACAATTAATACCTGTTTAGAACTTGGAAGACTTTTAGGATTTTCAAATGTTACTACACTTTCGCCGGAAGAACACGATGAGATGATAGGTTTTCTTTCACAGCTTACACACTGTATTGCAATTACACTTATGACCTGTAATAACAAAGAAAACATGGAGAAATTTACGGGTGACTCATTCAGAGATTTAACGAGAATTGCCCGTATAAATGATTTAATGTGGAGTGAACTTTTTGTGGCAAACAAGGATGCTCTTCTTGAGCAAATGGATATGTTTATTAAAAAATTTAATGAGCTGAAATCAATGCTTGAAGCTGAAGATATAGACGGAATGAGAAAAATGATGAGACATTCCACAGAACGTAGAGCGTTATTTGATAAAAAATAAATTATAGGAGGTACATAAAAATGAACATGAATTTCAAACGCAAATTACCAATCCCAATGGAGATTAAAGAACAGTTTCCATTATCATACAAGCTCGAACAGCTCAAAGAAAAAAGAGATGTTGAAATAAAGTCAATATTCGAAGGCAAGGACGACAGATTCATTCTCGTTATTGGACCTTGCTCTGCAGACCACGATGACAGTGTGATTGACTACATTTCACGCCTTAGAACAGTGCAGGATAAGGTTTCAGATAAAATTCTTATTATTCCAAGAATTTACACAAATAAGCCGAGAACTACAGGTGACGGATATAAAGGAATGCTTCATCAGCCTGATCCTCAGAAAGGGGCTGATATGTTAAAGGGGCTTATTGCGATCAGACAACTTCATTTAAGAGCAATAGAAGAAACAGGATTTACCTGTGCTGATGAAATGTTATACCCTGAAAACCACAGATACTTGTCTGACCTTTTGGCATACGTTGCTGTTGGTGCAAGGTCTGTTGAAAATCAGAAGCACAGACTCACCGCAAGCGGTCTTGACATTCCTGTCGGTATGAAAAATCCAACAGCCGGAGACATTTCTGTAATGATGAATTCAATTACTGCGGCTCAACACTCGCACACATTTATCTACAGAGGGTGGGAAGTTGAAACTCAGGGAAATCCACATGCACATGCTATATTAAGAGGCTATGTCAATAAACAAGGTCAATCAATGCCCAATTACCATTACGAAGATCTTATCCATCTTGCAGAAATATACAATAAATCAGGACTTACCAATCCTGCTGTTCTTATCGATACAAACCATGCAAACTCAGGAAAGAAATGGGCTGAACAGCCAAGAATTGCGAAGGAAGTCCTTCATAGCTGCAGACACTCTAACGATGTGAAAAAACTTGTTAAAGGTCTTATGATTGAAAGCTATATTGAAGACGGTGAACAAAAGCCTGAAGAATGCACATACGGAAAATCTATTACAGATCCGTGCCTTGGATGGGAAAAGACAGAAAGACTTATCTATGATTTAGCAGATATTCTTTAATGGGGGTGAGTTGAAATGCTGGGAGTTATTGTAAATGTTATAACTGTAATACTTGGCTCGTGCATAGGCTTACTGTTTAAGAAAGGCATTCCCGAAAAAGTAAGTTCGGCGGCTATGATTGGATTGGGTGCTTGTACTTTATATATCGGGATATCAGGAAGCTTGTGTGGCGAAAATGTTCTTATAGTAATTGCATCGGTTGTATTAGGCGTAATATCAGGAACACTGCTGAATATCGATGGTGCTGTAAACAAGCTTGCAAAGAATGTTGAAACGAAATTCAAAAAAGAAGGTCAAAATGTTTCAATCGCCGAAGGACTTGTAACTGCAACACTCTTATTTTGTGTCGGTTCTATGACCGTTACAGGTTCAATTCAGGCTGGACTTACCGGCGATAATTCGGTGCTTATAACCAAGGCAACACTTGATTTTGTATCTTCTATGATGCTTGCTTCAAGTCTAGGTTTTGGGGTAATGATTGCATCTGTGTCAGTGTTTGTTATTCAAGGCGGACTTGTTCTTCTTGCAGGACTTCTTGCTCCGTTTATGAGTACAGGTGCCATTAACGAAATGACTTGTGTCGGTTCAATTCTGATTATAATGATAGGTACAAACCTGATGGGAATTACAAAAATCAAGGTTGCAGACTTCTTGCCTGCGATTATCTTTGCACCTATAATTTATAACATCGTAAATTTAATATCTAACTTTATATAAGAAAAAATGTTTATTAATTTGACTGTACATCCTGACCAAAAGGTGCAAAACTGGATGAACTTGATAATAAGAATCCTTCGTGAAGTGTCATACAGATTATCAAAGGCTATTATTAAGCCTATTAAATAATTAAATCAAAACGGAAATGAAGTTGAATGATTTCAATCTCGTTTCCGTTTGTTTTTTTATTAACCTTATTTTTGTTTGCAACAGAAAATGTGAGTTCCCACCTGCTTGTATTTTCGTGTGTTGTATAAATGTATCCACCAAAATTAAGTTGGAAAGGAATGTGACATTTATGTCTGGATATATTACATTTGAAGAAAGATTAGAGATTGAGAGTATGATATTTCAAAGATGCTCTTTTGGAGAAATTGCAAAGAAAATCAACAAAGACCGTTCTACTATTTCAAGAGAAATCAGAAGGCATTCTGTTATTGAAAAAAGCGGTTACAGTGGTTTCGGTTTCAATGCTTGTATGCATAAAGAAATCTGCAAAATGGGTATGGTGTGTGGAGATAAGTGCGTTAAAACCTCATGCAAGCTGTGTCGAACCTGCGGACATTGTAATGACTACTGCCCTGAATTTGCGGAGCAGATTTGTATTGTAAGAATTAAACCTCCGTATGTTTGCAACGGATGTGAAGAAAGAAACAAATGCACTCTTGA
>JAXJQQ010000033.1:0-2312 GCA_036311065.1 Acutalibacteraceae bacterium
AGTGAAAATCACGATTCAGGACAAGTGAATATAACGAATCAAGAATATCCAAATTCACTACCTAATGATAATAATATAAATAATAATAAAAAAAATAATACTGATTTTAGTGAAACTCCTATCTTATCATATCAAGACGAAGATGAACAAAAGCCTGATGCGATGAGATGGATACGAGAGCGAAAAACATACGAAACACTTATTAAAGACAATATCGAATATGACATTATGGTTGAAAGATACCGAAAGGAATGGCTTGATGAAATCGTAGAAATTATGGTTGATGTTGTTTGCAGTAAGGAACCGTATATCAGAGTTAATAAACAAGAATATCCTCACGAGGTTGTGAAAAGCAGATTCTTAAAAATTGACGCTTCACACATTGAGTATATTTATGATGCACTAAAAGATAACACTTCTAATGTCCGAAACATCCGGGCATTTTTAATTACAACTATTTATCGGTCTTTTGAAACTGCAGATAATTGGTATGCTGCAAAGGTGAATTATGACTTTGCAAATCCTAAACCGAGTTGGAATGGTGGCTAATGGATTATTTGTATCGTGAAAATTATGAGAAATTAGCTCAGGCTATTATCTTACAAGCAGTAAGAGATTACAGAAATGGTTGTTATCAAACGAGGTGTTCAATAGAGCGTTTCTTCCGTTCAGAATGGTTTATGGTCCTTACTACTCTCAATGGAGAAATGCTTATAAAAAGATTACAAGAGGAAAGGTTGGTCAGACATGAGTAAGGTTATTGCGATTGCAAATCAGAAAGGTGGTGTCGGAAAAACCACCACAACTGTAAACTTGGGTGTCGGTCTTGCAAACGAAGGTAAAAAGGTGTTGCTTATAGATTGTGATGCTCAGGGCAGTTTAACAGAAAGCTTGGGTTATCAGAACCCGGATGAACTTGATGTAACACTTTCTACCCTAATGCAAAAGACATACGAAGAAAAAGAAATCAAACCGGGCGAAGGAATCTTACATCACAACGAAGGTGTCGATTTAGTTCCTGCGAATATCGAATTGTCAGGTATGGAAACGGCACTTGTAAACATTATGAGCCGAGAAAGAGTTTTGAAGAATTACATAGATAGTGTTAAGGACAACTATGACTATGTTCTAATTGACTGCACTCCCTCTTTGGGTATGCTTACAATAAACTCTCTCGTTGCATCGGATGAGGTAATTATTCCCGTTCAGGCACATTACCTTCCGCTTAAAGGGTTAGAGCAACTTGTCACAACTGTAACCAAAGTTCAAAAACAGATAAATCCTAATCTGAAATTCGGAGGAATACTTTTAACGATGGTTGATAGGCGAACTCTGTATAACAAGGAAGTTTCGTCTGTGATAAGGCTGAAATACTCAAAATATCTCAAAATATTCAAAACAGAAATACCATCATCAATAAGAGCTGCTGAAGCATCAAGTGTCGGCAAAAGTATCTTTGAATATGACAAAAAAGGCATAGCTGCAGAAGCTTACAGAAACTTCACAAAGGAGGTGCTGAATGATGCCAAAATTAGAAATAAACATAGGTCGGAGTACACTCGATGATTTATTCAAAACGGATGAAGGAAGAAAAACCGAAGAAATCAAACCTATTAAGATTTCAGAGTTAAAGCCGTATGCAGAACAACCTTTTAAGGTTATTGACAATGAAGAAATGGATGAACTTGTTGCAAGCATAAAAGAAAATGGTGTTTTATCACCCGTTGTAGCAAGACCACATCCTGAAGGCGGTTATGAAATACTTTCAGGACACAGACGAGTTCGTGCATCAGAGCTTGCAGGAAAAGATGAAGTTCCCGTAGTTGTTAAAGACCTTGATGACGATACGGCTGTGATTCTTCTTGTTGACAGTAACTTACAAAGAGAACATATCTTACCGAGCGAGAAAGCCTTTGCTTATCAAATGCGACTTGAAGCAATGAAAAGGAAAGCCGGAAGACCTTCTCAAGAAAATTCTGCCCAATTTGGACAAAATACTTCGCCTGTTGATTCAAGAAAGGAATTGGCAGAGCAAACCGGAGAAAGTTCGGTGCAAATTCAGAGGTATATTCGTTTAACAGAATTGATTGATCCGTTGCTTGAAATGGTTGACACTAAAGCAATGGCAATGAACGCAGGTGTTGAGCTTTCCTATTTGAAGCCTAAAGAGCAAGTTGCAGTTGTAGAAGCAATAAAAATTGAGGACACTTGCCCTTCTATTGAGCAAGCAAAGAAAATAAGAAGGTTCAACGATGAAGGAAGACTAAATCCTGATGTCATTCTTTCAATAATGCAAGAACAGAAAGCGGATA
>JAXJQQ010000034.1:0-3954 GCA_036311065.1 Acutalibacteraceae bacterium
ATATAATATTCGGCAAGTGTAATCATAAGCCTTTCAGTTTTCGCGTTTACACCGTAAGCCTTGATTTTTTGCAGTGTTTCATCGGGTAGCACAACCGCTTCAGTACGCAACGGACCGAGAATAAGAGCATCTGCAATAGCCGTATCAAAAAGTAGAGGGAAATCAGCTGATGAACGGTTGTTGTAAATCGAATACTGGTACTGTATCAGCTTATTAGCCCAAGTGACTTCAATAGCTTTTAAGGTCTTCTTTTCGGTAAAGCAGTGAAGCTTCTTTGTAACATCCTCTTTGTTCTTTTTGATGTAATCCGAAAGAGAATGAAGGTATCTGTAATACCATCCTGCACCGTTTTCATCGACGATATCGGGAAACTCACTGTGAAGCTCAGGGAAAGATGTGTGAAATTTCAGAGCCTTGTTTGTTACTGCTTCATAAGGCAAGCTACACCAAGCACATAAGAAACGCCTTGCTTCTTCTGTTCTCTCATAAGGGTCATCAGTGCAAATGGTACCGTCAGCATTATGAAAAAGATAACCTCTTGCAAGAACGGTAAATATACGGTTAAATCCCTTGTTCTGCTTAATCATTCTTACTGTAAATCTGCCTATAAAAGCAGTTGATTGTTTGTTTTCTGCAAGGAAAACGGGAGTGTCTGTATATGCCTTGAATTCTAACCATTCATTAGTCATAGCTCTTATCTCCCTTCCTTGCAAATCTGTTGATGTGCCTGTAATAAGCATCATAAAGAAAATCACGCTTACCGAGAGCAACAATGTACTTTACCGAAGCATTGAAGGATATAATATGAGTTTCTATTATTCTTGCCGCTTCCCTTGAAACAGTTTCACGGTAGTTGCCTACGGGATTTCTGAGGTAGGCTTTTACCATCAATGTCAGTTCCTCGGAATCGTTAGGATACTGCATAGCCGAAGCATTTGCAGAGATATTGTAGTTCCGTGTTTCAGTAATAATATCGGGCAGTAATTTATACCCACCGAAACGAAAGTCAGCAAAGATGTCATAATACTCTCTGTACTCTGTTTCGGGCAGATGCTTTATGAGAAAGGCATATCTTTCATCCTCTTTCATAAAGTGCCAGTTTTCATTTCTGACCGCAAAATATATCTCATTTACTCTTTCTTCAGGCAGGTTAATAAATACTGAGGCAAGCTCATCTGCTTCGTAATCGTTTTCCTTGTTCTGCATATACAGAATACGGTTAATGTCGTTGTGCTTTGTTTTTATGTTGCTTGCGGCTTTTCGTCTTGCACGGATTCTCTTAAGGCAGGTCTCATAATCCGCTATTACTCTGCTAACATAGTCAAGTATCTTTGGGTCAAGCTTCTTTTCCCAACCGGGCTTTGCAAAGGTAAAAAGCTCACTTGCATCAGCCTGATGACAGTCTGCCCTTGGTGTATGCTTTTTCAGCTCTCTTGCAAAATACGGAAGCTTTTCAAGGTTAGAGCTGACCTCATCCCAATTCTGACCTTCAAAGAATTTCTTGAAGCGTTCATCAAAGGTAGGCTCATACCAACGGCGTTTGCCCTCTGTCTTTTCAATAAGAGCCTTGTATTTAAGAAATGATGGTCTTTCGGCTTTGTTGGCTTCAAGATATTCTGTCAAGTCAGGCTTAATACCGCTTTTAGCAGAGTCTATCTCAAGACCTGTAAGTATTTCAAGTACTTCCGTTTCCTTGCGGTACTGCTCCTTCTTTTCATCATCGGTGTTTTCGTCATAAGCGATTATACTTCGGTCAAGGGCCGCATTTGAAATCTGACCGACACGGGATGAAAATGTGTTTCGTATTGTTTCAAAGCGTTTGTACCAATCATTTGCATCGGCAATGATTGGGTTTGCGGACGGTATGCTTAAAAGAGGAAGATTACCGCCGAGTGTTAAATCGCCCTCGCTGTAGTTATTTGCAATACAAGAGGTAAGCTTCGGCTCGGCTACTGTTTTAATCATATCACCGTCAAAGTCAGCACCGCCAAGTCTTTCGGCGAGAAGTGATACAGAGTTTACCATAATTACATCCGTAAGACCTGAAAGATACTTTTCTCTGTAAGCACCTATTTTCTTTAACGGCTTTACAAGAGCTTCTTCATTTCTTGCAATATGGGGATTGCGAAGAAGAGCATAAATATCCTGCTGAGAATATACAGCACCGGGAGCATAAAACTCATTTGTATCAAGGAATTCATTTTTTATCTCTGAATAAATATCAGGTCTTCCGCCGTTATCTCTGATAAGCTCATAGAATAATTCCATAATATCGGCTGCAAAGAAACGGTTATCACCGTCAACAAGTAAGCGACCTATGGAGTAATCTTTAAGCAGGCTCTCTGCCGCATCGTCAAGCTGACGGACAAAATACGGCTCATTGATGAACTTGGGATTTTTTCTTAAAAGTTCTGCAAGATGATAACTGCGGCTCTTTCTGCCGAAGGTCCATTCATCAGCCTTATCGGTAAAATACTTTATACGGGCATCTGTATCACGGCGAAGGTCATAATACCTCTGCTCTGTCGGCTTGGTAAGCCACATTCTTTCATCCTCTGCAGGAGAATTCTCCCAACCCAAGGGTAAATCATCGGGTCTGAATTCAGATGAAAGCATTTTAACGGTATTGAGGAACTGATAGTTAAGCTCGGTTGTATCCTCAGCTTCTGTCTTGCTGACATTTGTAATATATATGCTATGCTCATAAAAACGACATAGATGCATATATGTCTGCCAGGAAACATTGTTTTGCTTAAGCCACTTGTAGCCCTTGAACTGACTTTCTGTAAGTATCATACAAAGGCTGTCTATATTGTGTTCCCTTCCCCATATATCGGTTATTGCATCAATGCCTGCTTCTTTGAACAAGGCTTTGAAATCGGTTTTATGTACCATTCCCTTTATATACGGCATACGAATCTGAAAAGAGGAATGTTCTTTTTTACTGCCAATCTTTTTATCAAGTTCATCAGCAAACTCAGGTGAAATCAGTCCCATACCGTCAAAGCGGGTAGTTTCAATATCACCTGTGCATTCTGTTCTTTCATATTTCCTTATACTGCCTTCACCTGTAACATCTGCAACTGTCACATAAGAAACATCATTTGTGATTTGCTTCGGGTTAGGTACAATAGCAACATTTTCAAGGAAAAACTTATCATCCGGCTCAACTCTGATACCTGACGAAAAGAGAAGACCGTTATATGCATAGAGCTTTGAAAGCTCACAAACATCTATTTTTAAGTTAAGGGTTATTCTTCTTGTGATTTCATCATAGAGGTCGGCACGCACAAAGGAGAGCTTAGCATTTCTGCTCATAGATGCGGAACGTTCAAAGGCAAGATATTTATGCTGACCGCTACCAAGGTCAAGAGTAATCCCCTCAGGGCGGAACATAGATTCAGTTTTTTTCTGTCTTAGTGCATTTTTTGGGTACTCTGCGCTTCTGTCAAAGATACCTGCAAAATCAAGATAGATAATAGCGTCGTACAAATCATCAATTATCAGCTCATCACCTTTTGGCGAATAACCGTCTCTGTGAAGCATAGATATCAGCTGATAGAAAACGGCATTATCATCCTGATAGGTATCGCCGTGATTTAATAATACGCTTGCAGTTTCCGCTTTGTTGAGATTAAAAGAGTATATATCCTCGCCAACAGGCTTTGCGTAAGCAAGAATTGCTTTTGCGGACAGCATAGGTATTTTATATCTTACACCGGTCATAGCTTCACCTCCTAAAATGATTATAACAAGTATACTACAACGGTAGATAAATTTCAATATTTTGGTATATGAATACTGCGTCACATTTTTTGAAGAGCATACAAAAACTGCCCTCACAGGGAGAGCAGTTTGGAAAATGTTGAACTTAACAAATTGGAATTTGTCAGTTTAATACAGCCTTATACCCGTTTGCTTTATCGCCAGTAATTGTAATGAAGTATTCTTGGC